>NZ_JAUBPS010000043.1:0-63180 GCF_036700865.1 Microcoleus sp. S13C4 | reverse complement strand
TTGTTTATACGTCCTTTTTTTCACATTTTGGCACAAAATGCAAGGGCTAATTGAGAATGGTGCAAGATCTCAGTTTTTATCAATATATTTTAACGGGCCATTAGGTGTTTGAGTAGGATGCCAGCCCTGTTGTGACTCAGCCCACATTTGAAAGTCGCTGGCTTTTGGATTAATGCCAGTTGAGATAGCTTGTATTATTCGTTCCCATGCCCTTCGCCCCGCTAGAGTTGCCATAATTCACAATAAATTAGCTGATTCTCTCGGTAACAACTCCAACCGATAGCGGTACAAAGCCACAGGATGCCCCCAAGCAGCAAAATAATCGGGGTCTTGCGGCGACAAATAAATCGCTGTCACCTGATCCGCCTCAATTCTTTTACTCGCAGAATTGCCATTTTCCCCGCCTCCAACAACTCGATAAGCGGTTGTTGTTTCCACCTCGTTTAAATAAATATCAGACTCTCCCCGAAACACCTGCTGAGAAATCTCTGTAGACACAAACTCGCGAGGATTCGGCGTCTCAGTCCCCCGACTGGTAACAGTAACAATCGAAATTAGTTGGCGTTCCCCTTTCAAAACAGTAATTTGGCGGTTGGGATTGGTCGGATCGACTTTCACCGAAAGTACGCCACGATCGCCTAAATAAGCCTTGGCAATATTCAAACCGTTAAAAGTGCGATCGGCTACAATCTTTTTAGCTTTTTTAGATGTATAATTATAACTAAAACCAATATTTTTTTCTGGTTGAAATCGCACTTTAAATAATACTGGCTGCTGCAAATACTGGCGGTTGCTTTCAAACCCAGGAGTCACAATATTTGGCGCTAAAGGAGCGGCTAAATCTACCAAAGTGCTAGCAACATTCCAATTCCCCGCCATCCAGTCGGGATATACCAAATCTCCCTTAGCTACAGCGATAGGAGGCTTGCTTTCCCAATTGGGAAAACTTGATAGGCGATCGCCCAAAACCCCCGCCCTCGCACCGCCACCCCACAGCAACACCAGCAAAACCAAACAAAAACTCCAAAATACCTTCATACCCAATTACATTCAAACAACTAACATTCTGTCTTTCTTTCTCTTCTTTATCTCTTCTCTGTGTTCTCTGCGCCCTCTGCGGTTCATTAATTCAGAAATTAGACAACAAATCAGTTAAACATCATATTTTATACCATTCTCAGAAACAGGCATCCTACCTGTTAGACTAAAATCAATTTTATGCTTGTGGGGAGTAGGGGTTGGGCAAGATATCCCGCCCCCAATATGCAATTTCAAGGTAAAAAAGCCTATGTTTTAAAGCGCCTCAACAGGTGCAGGTTCCCAAACTTCCCCGTATTTTTCCTTCAATTCGTGCCAATTTTCTACCTGTCCCGGTTCGTATTCCCCCGGTTTTCCCCACTGCAAAAACGCGCTCAAAGCAGCCTCATTTTGTTCGTCCAGAAAACGGATTGCATAAGTAGTGAAATTGCCTCTTTTCGCCTCACCCGTTTCAAACTTTACCTGTTTTATTTTGTCCATATTTAGGTGAAACTCAAATATTTCGGCGTGCATATTGGCATACTTTCCCTTCGGCAACTCCGCATAAAACAGTTTATGAATTGAACCGCGAACTTCCAGCACAGCCGCGCTGCTAGTCACGATTAAACGCAGCGTTCCCAATTGTTCGCAAGCTTCCAAGAATTCTTTCAGAGTCGGAGTCATATCAATTGTGGATTGTGGATTGTGGATTTGGGATTAAATCGATAAGAAGAAAAGGGTAGTTTGGAATTAGGAAAAGGAATTAGGGAAAAAAGGATAATTCTTCCTTCTCCCTTCTCTCGTAGATAACTAAAGCTTTCCTTCTCTCGTAGATAACTAAAGCCTTCCTTATTCCTTATTCTTTATTCCTTCATGTTTCGTGCAGTTCATAAGCAGCGACAATCCGCTGCACTAGCGGGTGTCTCACAACATCCGACTGATTGAATTCGCAGAAGGCAATGCCCTCAACGTTGCCCAGAATTTTTTGGGCAACTGACAATCCCGACTGTTGGTTTGGTGGCAAATCTGTTTGAGTGATATCGCCCGTTACTACCATTTTCGAGCGAAAGCCCAGACGAGTCAACACCATTTTCATCTGAGCAGGAGTTGTATTTTGAGCTTCGTCCAAAATTACGAAAGCATTGCTGAGAGTGCGCCCCCGCATATAAGCTAAAGGAGCTACTTCGATCAAGCCTCTTTCCATTAAATCGGCCATTTTTTCGGGGTCGATTATTTCTTGGAGGGCGTCGTAAAGCGGGCGTAAATAGGGATCGACTTTTTGCTGCAAATCTCCTGGCAAAAATCCTAATTTTTCCCCAGCTTCTACGGCGGGCCTGGTTAAAATTAGCTTTTCGTACTGTTTGCTTAACAGCGCTTGCACGGCGAAAATAGCTGCTAGAAATGTTTTGCCTGTACCGGCGGGGCCGATGCAAAATGTTAAGTCGTGAGTGCGTACTGCTTGGACGTACTGTCGCTGCTTGAAGGTTTTGGCTCTAATTTCTTCGCCGCGGCGCGTTTTGGCGAGTACGTCTCGCTGCAAGTCTTGCAAATCTTCTTGGCGGTTGGTATCCAATGCGTAGCGCGCCGTCTGGATTTCAACTCCGGTGATGGTTTTGCCGGATTTCCAATAGTCGGAGAGCGATCGCACTAATTTATTACACAATTCTACTTGACTTTTTGTGCCTGAAATCAGCAGTTCTTGGCCTCGCATTACCAGGTTAGCCCCGGTTTGCTTAGAGATCATTTTCAGGTTTTCTTCTTGATTACCGGCCAGCGACATTGCGCTTTGAGTGCTCGGTAACTCTATTGTTAGTTTTTCATTCATGCCAACATAAGCTCCTCCAAATAAGCAATTAAAAGTTAACAACTAAGTGTTAAACGACTCACTACTTGCGAACAAAAAGACGCCCGTTACTAGGTTTTACCTAGTATCTAAGGCGTCTTTTAGATTTAGCTCCCCAATAAGTTTGGTGCTTGAGGCACAAATCAAATCTCCCTTCTAGTAAGTCAGGCAATTTTAGATTTTAGATTTGAAATTTTAGATCTTAGATTAACCCGATCCCGCTGACATTTGAAATTTCAAATTTTACATTTGTTTCCGATCGCAAAACCGGCAATTTCAACCCTAACGGGGCTTGTAATACAAAGTTTACAACAGGCAATCTAAAATCTAAAATTCTTTCTGGGCTATGCAGTTAGTTAATAACCGGGAGTATTTCTGCTCGTTCTAAACGTAGGTGTGTTAGTACGGCGAGGTTGTTCTCTCGGAGTTCTGCTAGCTAAGGGACTCGGCGACGGAGGTGGCGTCCGGGGTCGGAAATCGCCTCGCGGCTCCCGCGAGCCACGATCTGGGCGGTCGCGATCCGGGCGATCCGGGCGATCCGGGCGATCGCCCCTGGGCGGGCCAGATCCACGATCGCCCGCTTCGCCATCGTATATATCTAAGTAGAGTGACTGACCCGCCGTCTGCGCCACCGCTTCAAGGGTAGTTCTAATGGCCTGAATATTGCGTCCGCCCCTACCGTAAACTCGCCCTTTGTCCGGATCTTCAAAAGCGAGACGAACCCAGACCCGCGATTGGCGCGGGTGCAGTTCGCAATCAACCCGCAAAGATCCGGGGGTCTCTAAAAACGGCCCAATTAAAAATTTAACCAGTCCAGCGTAGTTGGGACTAGCTGACTGCTGTTGTGCTGGATTCAACGTTGGCTCCGGCTCCGACTTGTTCAAATACATGGGCTTTTCTCAGGATGTCACGCACAGTGTCAGTTGGCTGAGCGCCGTCTTGTAGGCGCTTGACAATCGCTGGAACATCCAGCCTGGTTTCGTTATTTCTGGGGTTGTAATAGCCGAGCTCTTCTAGGGGACGGCCGTCGCGGCGAGTAGAACTGTTCATCGCTACAATCCGGTAGCTTGTCTCGCGTTTTTTCCCGTATCTCTTCAATCGCAGTTTGATCATCTTCTTGCACAATAGTCTTGTTCCAATTCTAAGCTATTTTGTCAGCGCTCCTTCCCCGAACTCCAACTCAACCCCTATTTCTTAACCTCCCACCAAAATATCACTACGATTTGCGGCCCCCAAGGCTGGTCTGGCGCCGTCAATGTGCGGTGTAATTGCTAGTGGCAAAATCGATGCTGTTCCCCACTGCTGCACCAATTTTTGCAAAAATATATCCTGCTGCGCTCTCAAAGAGTCCCAATCGGTACCGCGATTAATAATTGCAAACCAAACTAAACCTCGATCGCGCGTGGGTATGGCTCCAGCCAAAGCAATCACCGTGTCCAAACTACCTGTTTTCACTACAGCCGATCGCGGAATGTGCCGATGTTCCACCGTGCCTTTATCCCGCCCGGACACCGGAAACAAGTCAGCAATCGTCAGCCCAGTAGTCTGAAGGTTGCGCGCGATCGCCTGCATCATCCCACAAGCCGCCCTCGGAGACATCCGATTTTCCACTCCCAATCCCGAACCGTTAACTAATTGAAGTTCTTCCTCCGGCACCCCCGCAGCCCAAGTCGCTTGCTGCTGGACTATTTTTGCCCCGCCCAAATCGTCGGCCAGCATCTGAGCCATTTCATTATCGCTGTGGACGTTCATCTGCTTGAGAATTTCGGCTAAAGGGAGCGATCGGCGTTTCAGCAGCAAATGCCCCGAACTCACAAATTTCTCAGCAATGACGCTGCCGGCCACCGTTACTTGCGGCTTTCTAGTTCCTGGAGCCATCTTAGAATACATTGCCACCACGTCCGCAGGCCAATTGCTACCCTCAAGAGCTTGCCGCAGTATCTCCCCCGCGGCCAAAGGATCGGACTCGTAATTCATGCGAAAATTGCCTGTCACCACCAAATTTCCCGCCACGCGCTCGATACCCATTTGATTGAGAGCATTGCCAACGGCGATCGCCTCCTCCCACACAAACAGCGGATCGCCCCCACCGCTGACCACCAAATCTCCCTGCAATACACCATTGCTAATTGGCCCCGTTGCTAGGAACCGCGTTTCAAACTGATAATCCGCGCCCCAAGTCTCCAGCGACGCCAGAGAAGTTGCAATCTTAGTCAGCGAAGCCCCAGGCATCAGCATTGTCCCCTGCTGACTTACCAGCGGCACCATTCCTGCTTGCACCCAAATTCCCTGATTGCCGTCAATCAGCTTCTTGTCTTTCAACTCTTTTAAATATTCCCGCACCGTCGCTTCTGCAGGCAAGTCTGGATTTGCCGCATTTATTCGCCCAAAAGCCAAATCTTCGGCCACCACTAACCCGGGTATCCCTCCCCGCCAAGCCAGCACTGACGCAGCATTAGGCGCGACAGTGCCTACCCCAGCCATGTCCAGCCACAGAGACATCATCCCTGAGCTAAATAAATCCAGCATTTTTTACTCCTAAAGTCATGTAAACTATTGCATTGATTTTTTCAAGTTGCAGGCAAAAATAGTAAAGTAGTGACAAAACAAGCTCTATCAGAGTAGTCGGAAATGAGAATTGTCCGATCGCCGTTGCGAGCGGATTTTAGTTCTTTCTTCAGACTTCTGGATTCACGCTCCTGACTTCCTGGTAGAATTTTTAGTGTTTCTCAAACATTGGTCAATGGGATCGACACGCGCAAGAATTGCAATAGACGCTATGGGTGGGGATCATGCCCCCGCCGAAGTTGTAGCTGGAGCGCTTAAGGCACAAGAAGAATTAGGCGTAGAGATTTTGCTCGTGGGCGACCCGCAGCAAATAGAAGACTCGCTCCGGCAACAAGACGCGATCGGCCGCGTCTCTACAGGTCAGCTAGAAATCGTTCCTTCTGAAGGAGCGGTGGAAATGCACGAAGAACCTTTGAGTGCCCTCAAACGCAAGCCCAACGCTTCGATTAACGTAGCGATGAACTTGGTAAAGCAGCAGCAAGCTGATGCTGTGGTGTCCGCCGGTCACTCCGGCGCGGCAATGGCTGCTGCCCTGCTCAGGTTGGGCAGGCTCCCCGGAATCGATCGCCCTGCGATCGGTGCGGTTTTGCCGACAATGGTAGCGGGCACCTCTGTACTCATTCTCGATGTCGGCGCTAACGTGGACTGCCGCCCCAAATTTTTGGAGCAGTTCGCTCTTATGGGAACTATTTACAGCCAGTGCGTGCTGGGCGTCGCCGAACCTAAAATCGGCCTGCTCAACATTGGCGAAGAACCTTCTAAAGGCAACGACGCGGCAGTGCGGACTCACCAGTTATTGGTAGACAACCCGAACATTCCTTTTGTGGGCAATGCCGAAGGCCGCGACGTGCTGTCGGGGAAATTCGACGTGATTGTCTGCGACGGGTTTGTTGGCAACGTGTTGTTGAAGTTTGCCGAAGCGGTGGGCGAAGTCGTGGTGCAAGTTCTTAAGGAAGAATTAGTCAAAGGACTCCAACATCAAATTAACGATCCTCTGCTGCAAAAAAGCTTGCAAGGATTTAAGCAGCGGGTAGACCACGTTGAACACGGCGGCGGTTTGCTATTGGGCGTTGCTGGAGTTTGCATTATCAGCCACGGTTCGTCTCAAGCTGGCTCGATTTTTAATGCCATTCGTTTGGCGAAGGAGGCTATTGACAACCAAGTGCTGGAGCGAATTCGCTCGTCCAATCAGCAAAGCGCTCTGGAACAAGAAGCTGTGAATTAGAGGCAGTAAGTAGGAATTAAAAATTAAAAATGTCAAATTAAAAATATCAGCTTAAACAAGCGGTTTTGCTTCACAAAAAAGTAATTTCAGCAGTTTAAAAAATAATTTTAATTAGTAGTTTTTAATTTTTAATTTCTCGATCGAACAGCGAGTAAATGGAGAGGAATGTTGCAGCAATCAGGGTTCGGCATTGCCGTCACGGGTAGCGGTTCTTGTACACCGCAGGTTTCACTGGATAATAACGGTTTGAGTCAGATAGTAGAAACTTCTGACGAGTGGATTGGGGCGCGGACGGGCATTCGTTCCCGCAGGCTGGCGGACGATCGCACTTCTTTGTGCGATTTAGCCACAGAGGCATCTCAAAAGGCGATCGAAATGGCACAGATTTCGCCTACAGATATCGATTTGATTATTTTGGCGACCTCAAGCCCCGACGATTTGTTTGGCACTGCCAGTAAAATTCAATATCAATTGGGCGCAACAAAAGCTGTGGCTTTTGATTTGACAGCAGCTTGTTCGGGCTTTGTTTTTGGTTTAGTTACAGCCTCGCAGTTCATTCGGACAGGGGTTTATCAAAATGTTTTGCTGATCGGAGCAGATATTTTGTCTCGCTGGGTGAATTGGTCGGATCGCGGTACTTGCATTCTATTTGGAGACGGTGCAGGTGCGGTGGTATTGCAAGCTTCAGAAGTTGATCGCTTTTTGGGATTTGAAATTCGCAGCGACGGCACGCAAAACTCCTCTCTCAATTTGCCTTATAAAGCCGAGCCAAAAGAATTAATTGAGGGCGTCAACATCGGAGTTGGCGGATTTCATCCCATTACAATGAACGGTCAAGAAATCTATCGCTTTGCAGTGAAAAAAGTGCCGGAAGTCATAGAAAAAGCTATGTTTCGGGCAAATATTAGCGCTGCTGAAATTGACTGGCTGCTGTTGCACCAAGCCAATCAGCGGATTCTCGATGCAGTGGCCCAAAGGCTAAAGATTCCCCCCGAAAAAGTAATCAGCAATTTGGCGAATTACGGCAATACCTCAGCGGCTTCAATTCCCCTTGCCTTAGACGAAGCCGTACGTCAGGGTAAAGTTAAAGCGGGCGATACTATTGCTGCTGCTGGTTTCGGTGCAGGTTTGACTTGGGGGGCTGCGATTTTTCAATGGGGAAGGTGATATTTCCCGACTGTAAACTTGCCCAGGTGATTGTCGGGAGTTCGACCCTTGATAAATACAAATCCTTTAACACGCTATACACACACAGGGTAAGGTGTACGGCTGCACCCGGAGGACAGGAGTTCTTGACAAGCGGGGTCTGGAATTGGAAATCCTCTATTCTTCGATCGACTTTCGCCGGCTAGAAGGTGGAAAATTTTGTTACTGCTATTAATTTAATTAAAGTAGCAAAAAAAATATAAATTTCGTAAAAACTGCAATTATTATGTTATAATTGTGAGTCGCGAGTAGATAGTTCGTTAACCGAAAGATAGCGGATACCAGCGAGCGAACTTAGAAGCGGGAAAGAAAGAATTTTTGCAATCACCAATTAGCAACCACCAATTAGCAGATTACCGGAAAAATGACTAAAACAGCATGGGTATTTCCCGGACAAGGTTCCCAGGCGATCGGGATGGGTGCAGACTTATTAAACTTGCCAACAGCCAAAGCCAAATTTGAGCTCGCTAAAGAAATTTTAGGTTGGTCTGTCGCGGAAGTTTGCCAAAAAGAAGAAGCAAAACTATCTCGGACTCTCTACACTCAGCCTTGCTTGTTCGTAGTAGAAAGTATTTTGACCGACTTAATGCGAGAAAAAAGCGATCGACCAGCGGTAGTGGCCGGTCACAGTTTAGGAGAATACGTTGCCCTCTACGCAGCAGGCGTCTTTGACTTTGAAACCGGGTTGCGCTTAGTCAAACGCCGCGCCGAACTCATGGACACCGCCTCCGGCGGGCAAATGGTGGCTTTGATCGGGTTCGACAGGCAGGAACTAGAATTGCAAATTCAATACAGCCGAGACGTAGTGCTGGCAAACGACAACAGCGAAGCACAAGTCGTGATTTCTGGAACGCCCGCAGCAGTAGAAGATTTACTGGCCAAAATCAAAGTCAAACGCGCGGTTAAATTGAATGTTTCCGGTGCGTTTCACTCTCCCCTGATGGCTGGGGTGGCGGCAGAGTTTCAACTAGCTTTAAAGTCTGCAAGATTTTCCGATGCGAAAATGCTGGTACTCTCGAACGCAGAACCGTCAGCCACTACCAGCGCAGCCACTTTAAAGCAGCGGTTGACTCAGCAGATGACCAAAGGCGTGCGCTGGCGAGAAATTTCTCTGCAATTGCCACAACAAGGAATCGATCGCGTAGTGGAAATTGGTCCCGGTAAAGTTCTCACAGGTTTGATCAAACGGACTTGTCCGGATTTAGCGCTGGTAAATGTTAGTAGTTTTGCAGATTTGCCAGCTTAATCTATTTTTAACCTGTGATGAAATCCCAGGCGGTAAAATTGAGAGTTAACAGGCCTGAAGATTGCCGAAAAACAAATAGCACCACAGGAAAATCCGAATATTGCCTGTGGTGCTAATTGGGGATAGACGATCCAGACAGTTAGAAAATATTTATTAAAATTGTAGATATCGATCGAGCTGACGGGGCGATCGACAAATCCTGATGTAAACTAGGCGTAAAAACCAAGCTTATCTGGTATTTATATGAAAAAAGTCCTTTACTGGTTAATGGGCGACAAGGCAGGCAGAACCATAGTTGGTGCCTGGAATTGGATGTGGGGACTGCCCGTAGAATCAGGCGGCCCGGTGGCGGTGGCGGTAGCCGAAGAGTCACTGCGATCGATGCAAGAATCCGTGCAAAAGCTAGCAGCAGCAGTCTCCACCCAAGTTGCAGCCTACCAGCGCGCCAAAACTAAATATGAAGAAAAAGTTAGGGAAATGCAAACCGTAGAGCGCCAAGCCATCACAGCCCAGCGCAACGGCAACGAAGAAGCAGCCCGCTTGGCAATGTCGAAAGTAATTCAGACAGAACAAATTCTGCCGCAGTTAGAAGCTCAAGTAAAACAAGCCGAACAGTACGTCAACGCTTCCAAAGATAAGCTAAATCGAGAACGGATGAAGCTGGAAGCCTACAAAACCGATATGCAAAATATGAAAGATATGGCCGAGATTAACGAAGCCCTCCGAGCCATATCCCAAGTCAACAACGACCTCAGTATCGATTCAGCTCGATCGCAATTTGAGCAAGCCAAAAACGCCGTCCACGGCCGCAACCTCGAACAGCAAGCTTTAGCAGAACTCTCTGAGAACCCCCAAGAAAGACTTCAGGCAGAATTAGAAAATATGACCTTAGATGATGAAGTTAATCGCAGGCTGCAAATGTTAGACGGCTCCAACAACAAAGAACTTCCCAGCTAAGGAGAATTTTATGGCTAAGAGCGGGCCTCCCCCCATAGTTTTTATTCTGTTATTTCTGTTGCTCGCCGGTGGCGGTTGGTTCTTTTTTCTCAACAAACCAGCATCGCAAGATGTTAGTAACCATCCCCCCACTCCCATACCCGCAGGCGGTGGTGGGGCCAATCTGCCTCCCGTCGCGCCAGTAGTCGGCGGTGCTTCCCCTGTTGCAGCTACTTCCTTTGCGCTTCCAGCTTCCGTACCTGCGGGTACGGCCGTGAGAATTGACGGTTCTACCAGCATGGTGACAATCAATCAGAACCTCAAGAACGGCTTTCAAGGCAAGTTTTCCGGCACGACAGTCGATACCAAAGCGAACGGTTCTGCAAAGGGAATTCAAGATTTGGTGGCGGGAACAGCCGATATTGCAGCGGTATCGCGACCTTTGACGGCTCAAGAACAAGGTCAGGGTTTGGCAGCCGTGCCCGTTGCCCTAGATACGATCGCCCTTGTAGTTGGCATTAACAACCCCTTCAAAGGAGGTTTAACCTCCGTTCAAGTTCAAGATATCTTCAAGGGAAATGCTCAAGACTGGTCGAAAGTCGGCGGCCCGCCGGGCCAAATTAAAGTAATTAACAGACCGGCAGTTAGTGGCACTCACCAAACGTTTAAAGAACAAGTGCTTGGAGGTGGGGAGTTTGGCACGACGGCAAATATTACCACGCTCGATCGAGATGCGACAACTCCCCTGCTGCAAGCTTTAGGCAACAACGGCATTGGCTATGCGACTTTCGCTCAAGTAGCCAATCAGAAAACTGTGCGCGTTGTTCCCGTCAACGGTGCGACGCCGGATGCTGGTAACTATCCTTACAAGCGGCAGTTGTACTACGCCTACAAAAACCCTCCTAGCCAAGCAGTTAAAGATTTCTTGGGCTATGCGACTTCTTCGGAAGGACAAAAAGCCATGCTGGCTGGAAATTGAGCCTTTGCAAAGTTTTGACATTCAGAAATTCGCCAGAATAAATTCTGGCGCTACACAAGCAAATAGTCCGCCAGAATAAATTCTGGCGCTACACAAGCAAAGTCGGCCTGCGCGGACTATATTCTTCAGTCCGCGCAGGCCGACTTCGTTTGACTCTTAAGCGGTTTCAAGCGCCGAATAATCTCAAACGGACTCGATCTGATAGGCTAATATTCGATGTAATTTAAAATCTAAGGTTTTTCTGTGAGCAAAAGTCGCGAACCAGTCGAAAGTTTACTTCTCTACTATTTATTCAAATGGTCAATTGTCAGCCCGATGCTGCACCTGTACTTTCGGGGCCGCATCTACGGTGCAGAAAATGTTCCGACAGAAGGGCCGCTGGTGGTAGTCAGCAATCACGCCAGCGATTTTGATCCGCCGATTTTGTCGAATTGCATGAGGCGACCGGTGGCATTTATGGCAAAGGAAGAGTTATTTAAAGTTCCTATTTTGAAGCAGGCAATTACGCTTTACGGTGCTTATCCAGTGAAGCGGGAAAGTGCCGATCGCAGTGCAATTCGATCCGCTATCAACTCTTTGGAAAATGGCTGGGCGACGGGTGTATTTTTGCAGGGAACTCGCACGCCAGACGGCAGAATTACTGAACCGAAATTAGGTGCTGCGCTGATAGCTGCTAAGGCTAAAGCGCCGCTGTTACCTGTTAGTTTGTGGGGAACTCACGCGATCGCGTCGAAAGGTTCGGCAGTGCCGCGTCCGGTGCCCCTAACCGTGCGAATTGGCAAGCTAATTGAAGCGCCCGGTTCTTCGGATCGCCAGGAGTTGGAAGCGCTTACTCAAAGATGTGCGATCGAGATTAATGCCATGCACGATTTGGGTCGCTGATTTTATAACTTTTGTTGCTGTTTTTCAGGTTATATCTACAGATAGATGAATGCTGAATATAAACACCGAAAAATATCAATATAAGTGATTGAAGACAAGCGCAATAATTAGGCTTGAATTTGAGTTTAATTTGACAGGAGATAAGAAGAAAGATATGGTAACAAGCAATCAAACCCGCGCGTTGGGATTGTTTTCTAACCGCGAAGAGGCTGAGCAAGCTCTGACAGAATTGAAATCTTCCGGGTTTCCAATGGATAAAGTTTCGGTTGTTGCTAGGGATGCAGGTGAGTCTGTAGGCGATACTCAAACGATCGCTCAGGTAGGCGATAAAAATCTAGACACAGGAGCAGGAGTGGTAGCAGACACTCTGACAAATAGTGCTTTAGCCACCGTGCTAGTGGGTCTGGGAAGTTTAGCTATTCCCGGAATCGGGCCGATGATTGCAGCGGGGACTTTGGGCGCCTCACTCGTGGCTGGCGTAGCAAGCACTGGCGTCGCGGCTGCGGCTTTCGGTGGAGTGGTGAAAGCCTTGACTGACTTGGGAATTCCCGAAGAAACAGCTAGAATTTACACCGATCGCCTGCAGGCCGGCGATTATTTGGTGGTAGTAGATGGCGCTGAGAATGATATTAGTCGGGCTCAAGGGATTTTCAGCAGTCGGGGCATTCAAAATTGGGGCGTTTTTTAAACAAGAATTGTGCACCAAGTCTATCCCTAGGGCGATGCACACCTCACCATTGGTGAGAACAATCAGCTCAAATTTAGTACCCGACTTTTCTGTGAAAATTAGCGCATCTATCCCCCCTAATTTAAAAAGGGGGGAACCGGAAACGGTCTTTCGTCTGCCGGAAAGGGGATTGAGATTCGGCTAAAACCCAGATCTAGACGTGGTTTTAGTCTTAAGTTTACATTCCTTTATTGCCCATCCCCTGCCTACAAGTCAATTATTGATTTTTATGGCTCATGTTTTGGTGCTGAGGCGGTGACATAAGCAACAGCTAAGGGCGAAATTTTTTCTGTAACTGCTGCGATAACTTGGCGATCGAAGTCCGTCCAAACTCTGGGGCGATCGAACATACAAGGCTGCAACACCCCCCACAATAAGCCGTCATCACAAAGGTGAGCGTGAATCAAAGCTCGATGTCCGAACTCTTTGGCCTCAAAATCTTTGTTGACCACTTCAGGATTGGCTGTTTCAACATCCTCAACAAAAATCGACGGTTTAGTTCGCAAAGCTGCTGCAAACAAAGGGTCTTCTTCCCCTAAAGATTCAGGTTCTTTTTTCCATTCCGCGTCCCAAACCTCTGGATAGTTTGAGTTGCGACGCCAGCAGTAAGGTACTCTGCCAATTTGGGTTTCAGGATGGCGGAGGTAGAGAAAGACGCGATCGCAATTTAACACCTCGCCTAAAGCCGGCACCAAAGCCGAAAAAACAGCATCGGGCGTTTTGCTATAACTCAAAATTTGCTCTAGAACTTGCGGCAGAATTTGCTCGGTCATTAACTTTAGCTTTTGAAGTTCATCTACTAATTTTAAACTACTCCTTCTCTTCTTTTACGCATTTGTCATCAGCGTCTTCGCGCTTCGTTAAATCGCTATAGGAGACAAGTTTTCAAACCAGATGGAATGGAAAAAAAATTAAAACTTGCTTAATCCTTCCCTTTGTTTATTGAATTCTGGCTTGGGTGAAGTTAGCACCCGTATAACCCGTTGTCAGCCAAAGAATAGCCCTAGCGCCGTCGCGAAGAGCTTTTTCCATTGGTTCGGGGGTTCGACCAGACGGAACTGCCACAGGCTTAAAGCTAATGCCTCGACTGCCGAGCACGATTTCGCCGATAATCTGAGCTCGCCGCATATGATCGTCAGAAGTGATCAGATACACGCTCTCAATCCCTTGAGCTTTCAATTCATCTACCAGCGTGGTAAAATTTGTTACCGTATCCACCGCTCTGTAGTCTAAGTGCAGGCGATCGGACTCAATTCCCGCTTCTGAAAACACCCATTCCGCGAACTCGGGATTGCTCCCAGAGGACACCCAAATCGGCAATTCAGGATGAACCCGAGCAAATTTGGCGGCAAACACCTCTCGCTCAGTAGCCCCACCTAGAACTAACACAGCTTGGGGTCTCTGAAATTCGCTCTTAACCTGCTGATAGCCAAACCAACACGCCATTAAAAGCCCTACTAGGAACCAAAAACTGCGTAAAGTGTTCAAACGCTTGTAACGCTGAGTGTTTGAATGGATTCTTAACCACATCTAAACCTATAAAAATTTTATGTAACTGACAAAGGAACCATAACAAAAAATACCGCACGTATAGCCCACTAACAGGAATTAAAAATTAAAAATTAAAACAGGGTCTGGGGATCATAGGATTTTAGATTTTAGATTTTAGATTTTAGATTGACTCTACGCTGATGTTGGGGGCTTAAACGGGAGATTTTAGATTTTAGATTTCAGAGGGACTCTAGAGAGAGAGGTTCTGCGTAAGCCCTCGTCTTCCAGCAAGTATTCGTCTGTGGGCGAATTCGTTAGCGGATATACAAAAAAGAGGGGCAAAACTTAAGCTTTCCCCTCCTGCTTTTAATTTTTCTTGATTTTTAACGGGACTGGCCGGGTTCGAACCGGCGGCCTAGCGCTTCAGATTTGTGTGAGTTTCCCCACTCTCTGGACTATACCTTCACCATAGGCTTGCGGCCTTTAGGTGGTGACCGTCTAGTCTCTAAACCTTCCTGATTTCAATATAGGCAATTCTTTAATCGCCCTGAACTCAGGCTTGGCTTGGTATTGCCTTAGAGTCATAGGAACCCATGAACTCTTTAGGTTTCACCAAATTTGACCACATTCACTCCCAGAGTTTCCTCGCAGGGTGCCCGATTCTTCAGGAGGCGCTTGCTCTATCCATCTGAGCCACAGCCCCAGTTGCTAAACCGTTTTGATTATAGCAGTTAATGTCGATTTTGAATTTTTTATTTTGGATGATTAGCGATCGCCAGTTGCCAGTTTCGCAGCGATGCGGGCAAAGTTTTCTGCCGCGGTGAGTTTACCAGCACCGTAACAGGCGCGCTGCCTCCAGGCGGTGACAGGGAGATGTCCGGGGGGAGCATTTTCGTTGAACGAGAGCTCGCTGTAATATTTCCAATTTTCCTTGACTCGCCAGCCGACTCGATCGCAAAATTCAGTATAATTTGCCTCGGTACTTACCCAAATCTGCTGCTGCACGCTCAACCCAAACTGCCCGCTGCTGTATTGTTGCCAAAGTTGGTCGATCGTGCGAAGGTCTGTAGGAGGAAAACTGTCAATATCGGCTGCACTCAGCCAGCCTTCGTCTTCCCTAACAGCGATTTGCAGCAAGATTTCCCAAGTGTGTTCGTCAGCTTTGCGCCATTTTCCGGTTTCTAATAGCTTTGTCAGTTGCCGGTAGTCCATCCCCACTTCAGAGACAGCCGGAGTTTTGTCAGGTATGGCGCCGATTTTGTCTTCCAGTCGCAGTAGAGTGCTGACAATCAATTCGGGGTTTAGTTGTTCGAGGCGATACAAAACCCATTCTAACTGAGATTGAAGGTACGTGCGGGCGATCGCACCTTGCTGCATTTCGCCCTGCAACTCATCAAATTTTGCTGACCAATCTTGTTGATTGCGGGCCACTTCCCACATTTGTTTTGCCCACTGCAATCTAACTCGTTCTTTTTTTAAATAAGTTTTGGAAGGCTTAGCACGTTGCGGGTAGGGAGTCACATCCCAGCCGCAAATCGAGCAAAACTCTGCTTTGTCTTCTATGTATTCAGCACCGCACACTGGACAGTTAGACATATTGCCATAAATTCCGTTGCGAAGTAATTATATGACATCCGGTAAATTAACCATAATTCGATTAGGTGCTTATGGCGCACCCTACAATTACAACTTATCTGTAGTAATGTGCGCCTTTCGTACCCCAAAGTTAGAGTTAATTATACCGCTCTAACAAGGCAAGCGAATTGTAAACAAACTGCCTTTGCCCAAGTCTGATGTTACCTCGATCGTGCCGCGGTGAGCTTCGACTATTTGGCGGCAGAGGTGTAATCCCAAACCTGTACTGGATCTCTTGTGAGTTCCCGGGCCAAACCTTTCAAATAACTTTGCTTTTTCGGTGGGAGAAATGCCGGCGCCGGTGTCTTTGATTTCTATGATTACCCATGCCAGCGGTTGGTTTTTGAAGCTAGTATAAGCAGGCGAATTCGCAGCTTTTAAGCTGACATCTATTGAGCCGCTGTCGGTGAATTTAATCGCATTTCCGATTAAATTTGTCATCAAGCGGTGCAGTTCCAGACGATCGCCCGGATACTTCGCAATCGGTGCACTTTCTGCACTTTCGGTCAAGTCTAAATTTACCGACAAGCTTTTAGCATCGGCTAAGGGAGCGAGTTCTTCAGCTACCTCAGTAATAAGCTGGCGCAAGTCAACGGGAGCGAAACTTAGGGATTTGCGGCCTGCTTCATAGCGGTAGACTTCCAGCAGCATATTTACCATCGCGATCAGGTTTTTGTTGCTGCGAACCATCGTCCCGAAAGCGTCGCGCATGGGAAGCGAAATGTCTCCCAAAGCTCCCTGCTGCATTAAAGTTAGCATTCGATCGGCTGCTACCAGGGGCGTCCGCAAGTCGTGAGCGAGTCGAGAGACAAAATCTTCGCGCTGCAGGGCGATCGAATTGCGCTCGTCTACGCTGTGTTTTAGCCGCAAAAGCGATCGAACCCTCGCCAGCAGTTCGTCCATTTCGACTGGTTTGCGGATGAAATCGTCTGCTCCCATGTCCAATCCCTGGACTACGCTCGCACTGTCGTGAGCCGTGATTAACAAAATCGGGATAAAGGGCAATTCCTTATTTTGTCGCATTCGCTTGGTGACTTCATAACCGTCCATTCCCGGCATCATCACGTCTAGCAGTACCAAATCCGGGGCTGACTTGTCAATTTGACTCAAGGCAGAAAAGCCGTTTTCTGCAGTGCTAATTTCGTAACCTTCTTCTTCTAGGATTGTCTGTACCAATAAAACATTATCTGGTGCGTCGTCTACCACCAGAATGCGATCGGCTTTTGTGGCATTCGGAACAGATAAATAATTCATTTAAGTGACTGCAAACAAATACTAAACTTTAATCTCGCATCCGATTTATGTTTTCACATTTTTACACTTATTAACTCTGTCATAAGGAAGATTTCAAATCTTTATGCAATCTTTTTACTTTTCAACACTCGGATGTAATATAATCTACTACTTGGTTGTCATCCTATGCACGCCGTCCCAATCATCGGACGGGGGTACTTCCAAATAGCTCAGGGATCGGTCGAGGTGAACTTCCACAGGTCGATCGCTCGGTCGCATTGCTAAAGCCGCTTCAAAATAACTAATAGCTTTCTGAAAATTTCTAGCAATATAAGCCTCCCTACCGTTACTGTAAAGTTCCATAAACCGAAGGGTTTCCCCGTCGATGGGTTCAGAACTATTTTGCAACAACTCGTAAATGCCCACCGGCTGATTTTGGCCCTTAACCCGCACCTTGTCCAACTCTCGCACCCAAATCCGTTCGCTGCACAAACTGTATGTAAATTCGCTCAAAATTATATCGCACCCGTACTCCTTTGTAAGCTGTTCCAATCGCGAACTCAAGTTCACCGCATCCCCGATTACCGTGTAATCCATCCGCTTTTGGGAACCAATATTTCCCGAAACCACCTCTCCGGAACTAATCCCAATTCCGAAGCGAAACGGAACTTCGCCGGGGCGAGAATAATTAAACTCTTTCAAACGCCGGCGCATATCTAAAGCCGACTGAACCGCCATCCAACCGTGACTTTCCGGGGGATTCAGCGGCAGGGGCGCGCCGAACACCGCCATTAAAGCATCGCCGATAAACTTGTCTAAAGTGCCTTCGTGGTGGAAAACCGCCTCCACCATCGTCTCAAAATATTCGTTTAGCAGGGATACCACCTGGGACGCTCCCAGATTTTCGGTCAGCGTGGTGTAGCCGCGAATGTCGGAAAATAAAATAGTCACTTCTTTGCGTTCGCCCACCATCATGGCGCCTTCACCCAAGGCCATCACTTTATCTACGACTCCAGGAGTCAGGTAGCGGTACATCGTATTTTTCATCCGCTTTTCGCGGCTGATGTCTTCGAGTACCACTAAACCGCCACGCACGCCGCCCTCTGGATTGATCAGCGGGTTGACAGTCAAATTCAAACTACGTTCAATTAGTTTAATTCGAGAGGCGGGGATGGGCAGTGGACAATAAGGGTGATAAAGGGCAGAATTCCGCAGCGAAAATAGAGATTGGGCATTAGCTAATTCTGCCAACGCTACTTCCTCAGTCCACGCGCTGTTTTCGCCCCAAGCGTAATATAAATTAGGGTCATTGCGATCGGGCACGGCCAAAATATAACTTTCTTCTTCTTCTTCTTCTTTTTGTTGTTGGGAATTTAGCGTTTTTTCCACCAACAATCCCAAAGTTAAACTTTGTTCGGGAACGTAATGTCTGGCAGCATTTTTGAGACTGTCTTCTAGTCTAAATTGCAAATTGTCGATCGGCACAACTTCCCAAACATAGCGATTCACAAGTTTATCTTCCCAAATCTGGGGATTTTGTTTGCTTTTAGCTTGATTTACCGGACAGCCCAACAATTCTAGGGCTGCTTCGTTGATCGTCACAACTCGCCCCTTCAAATCCGTGGAAATCACTGCATCAGAAAGACTTTGCAGCATATCTTTCTGATACTGCTTTTCCACCATCACGTTTTGAAACAGTTGAGAATTTTGCAACGCCATTCCCGCTTGGGAATTAAACGCTCGCAAAAACTCTTCGTCGGAAGGAGTGAAAGTACCTTGGTTCTTATTAATTAGCTGAGTTACCCCGATCAGCTCACCTTTAGCGTTATGCACCGGCATACACAAGACCGTCCGAGTGCGGTATCCCGTTTGCTGGTCTGTAGAGGGGTCAAAGCGCGGATCGTCGTAAGCATCTGTAATATTTAGAGGTTGACCAGTCGAAGCCACGTAGCCAGCAATTCCCCTATTCGCAGGAATACGGATTTCCATCATCGTTTTGCCGTCAGCCTTAGCGACTTTTGTCCAGAGTTCGTTAGTCTCCCGATTTAACAAAAATAGCGTGCTGCGATCGGCTTGCATCAAGTCGCGAGCTTGATCCATGACAGAGCGCAAAGTTGTTTCCAAGTCAAGACTTTGACCCAAAGTCGTGGTGGCTCTCAAAAGTGCGGCAACCCCTCGCTGGTTGCGGGCGACGACGTAGAAAGACTGACAGCTTTCGAGAATAATCCCGATCGAATCTGCAAAAGCCTGGAACTGCTGTTCGTCTTCCTCGCTAAAGGAGACATTGCCAGCTTTATTTAACAGTCTGACCACCGCTACGGGTTCATGTTGGCTCTTGCTGCTAAAAATCGGCATACAGAGGATGGTCTCGATCTGATAGCCCGGTGGTTCGTCTACTTCGGAATTAAAATGCTCGTGCGATCGAGCTTCGGTGACATTGATCGATTTTCCGGTTGTTGCTACGTAGCCTAAAATGCCTGCATCCATCGGCAAGCGTACTTCTACATCCTCGCCCGTAAGTGGATCGACTATTTTGTGCCACAGTTGATTTTTGTTGGAGTCAACCAAAAAAATTGTTGTCCGGTCTGCTTGCAGAATCTGACCAATTTTAACAGTGAAGGCATCTAACAGTTGCTCTAAGAGAGTTTCGAGTGCTTCATTGTTAATCAGGTCCATCGCCCGGATAAATTGCTGAAATTCAGCCGTGATAAAGTCCAGCAGGCAGACTAATTCAGGAACTGGCAGGCTCTTAACACGGGAGGTCAATGCCCCCATAAAATTGACTTGAGTCAGTGTAGCCAGAACGCTACCAGTATTGGAGAATGTCATGATTAACTGCTTGCTCAGAGGGGTAAACTGACGGCAGGTTGAGCCGCGCTAGATTCGGCGGCGGTGCAAACTCTTGGATTTGTTTGCAAGCGCGTCGGCACTCGCTTGCCGTTTTGATGAATCCTGAGTTCAAAAGTGGCGCACGCAACTTCAGTTTGCTTGTTATGTATGCTCGATCGATCTTTTTTACAACCTGGATACTGATGAGGGTTCGTCAATTAAAGCTGAACTTGAGTTCGGAACCGTATCCGCCGGAAAACTAGCTCCCAGACTTTTGTTCGATCAAGAGTGCAAGGTAGATTTGACACTCTGTGCTCGGCGGCAGCGCGGTGTGACTGTTTTAGCGCACTCGGCGACCGTATCCGGTCAGGTAAAGGGCGCTATGAAAGCAGCGCGCGAGGCATTCCTACAGAGCTACTCATAGTTTAATGGTAAACGCAACAGCAGGATAACGACGGTAATTTATGCAGCAAAAAAGTTTGATCAATCTTTGAGGACATCCCTCCTCAGTACCAACTGACGATCGAACAGCGAAGCTAAGTTGGCGGTGATGTTTAAAGGTGCTACAGATCCTGACATTTAGGCCGCTCTGGGCACAGACTGGGCAAACACCACTGATTGATAGTACCGCTGGAGTTGTGCGGCGGCGGCGGCCCAACCCCAGCGTTCGGCTTCTCGGCGAGCGTTATGGCGCAGGGTTTCCCGTTCTTCAGGATTCGCAAACAGACGCTTGGTGGCAGCGAGTGCTCCTTCTTCGTCGGCGGGGTCAAATAAATATCCGTTAACACCGTCGGTGACGATATCCGGAATTCCGCCGCTGCGCGCCGCCACTACGGGCGTCCCCGCAGCCATTGCTTCTAGGAGCACTAAGCCCAAGGTTTCGGTGCGGGAGGGAAAAATGAAGGCGTCGGCCGATGCGTAAGCTCTGGCGAGTTCTTGCCCCTTGAGGTAGCCGACAAAATTAGTGGGGGTGCCGGCAAAATATTGTTCAAGGGTTTGCCGATGCGGGCCGTCTCCCACTAAGGCGAGGCGGGCGTCGGGAATCGCTGCGAGGACTGGTTTGATGCGTTCGATTTCTTTTTCTGCACCCAGGCGACCGACGTACAGCAGCAGGGGACTGTCTGGGTTATTTTCAGAAAGGCGCGATCGCATTTCTCGACTTGCCAATTCCGGGACAAACATTTCAGTATCTACACCCCGCTGCCACAAATCTACCCGATCGATCCCGTGGTTTCTGAGTTCTTCCACCATTGCTGTAGAAGTACACAGATTCAATTCTGCTTGGTTGTGAGCTCCCTTGAGCAATTCCCACAATAAAGGTTCGAGAACTCCGAAACCGTAGTGGTGCAAGTATTTGGGCAAATGCGTGTGGTAAGAAGCCAAAATCGGAATGTTGAACTTTTTGCCGTAATATATACCGCCCAATCCCAAAATAGCGGGATTGACAACGTGAATAATATCCGGTTTAAACTGCTCTAATTGGCGACCGACAGCCGGAGAAGGAAGTGCCATTTTCAATTCCGGGTACATCGGCAAAGGCAAACCCTCCACACCGTAAACTCGGGCGCCTTTGTATTCTTTAATCCCGTAATCTGGAGAAAATATCAGAACTTGTTCGCCCGATCGCTGCAAGTGATCTACAGTGTGAATCAGGCGCGTCACAATGCCATCTATTTTTGGCAGAAATGTCTCAGTGAACAGAGCAATTTTCATAAAAATAAGTTATTTAGGGAGCCGATAATCCTACCCTGCGGCCAAGGTCATCGGTAACAGGATACACTGTCTCGCGGGGAGCTAAGTCATTGCGTGCGATCGGCTGCTTTTCTACACTTCTTCTTTCTGTTGCACTATCGCTAATTCCGAGCGAGAGGTTTTTGGGATAAAATGCCAATTCCCTGAATGCCAATTGATATAATTATCCCACCTCAAAGCCATCCCACACTTTCAGCCAAGCAATTAATTCTGTGAATTTCCTGTGCTGTTCCGGCAATTTATCTTGCTTTTTAAGTGGCTGATAAGCCTTCGCTAACTCGGCGCTAATTGTGATAACTTGCCGTTAATGCAGCCCATTCCGATATTAAATAATCAGCACAAACTGCACTCGCTGAAAATCCCGGCCGAACAACCAAAAGCCACAGAACAAAAATGTGACTTTTCACGGTTTTATTCCCAAAAAGCCAGCCTTAAAAACCTTATGCCATTTTGCAACTAAGCGCAGAGGACGCAGAGAACACAGAGCAAAAGATCAAAAAGATAGATATGAAAAAATTAATCTACAAAGAAATCCCTTCTAAACTTGCAAACATTTCTCCTCTCTTCCCTTCTTTCCTCTTGCTTCGCGCCCTTCGCGCCTTCGCGGTTCGTTAAAAAATCTCTTACCCGCAAATAGATACCAGAACTTACTTCCAAGAAACCTTCGGCAAAATCTGGTTTTTATCGACACGATGCTGATATTTCGTAGCAAAATTCAGCAGAGAATCGAGCAGGGAATCTGAGAGATAGTGCGGTTGCAAACCGAGGTCTAGCAAATTGGTGTTTTTGGCATTGAAATAATGTTCTTCTTTCTCGACTCTGGGATTTTCGATGTTGTTGATTTCTACTTTTAATCCCATTGCCATGCCTGCTTTTTGCACCAAGGAGGCTAAGTCGCCGACGCTGAATAGTTCGGTGAATTGGTTGAAGACGCGGAATTGTCCGGCTTCGGCGGGGTTGGCGATCGCTAATTCCACGCACCGCACGGTATCCCGAATGTCCAAGAAGCTGCGGGTTTGTCCGCCTGTGCCGTAAACTGTCAGAGGATGACCGATCGCAGCTTGGATGCAAAATCTGTTCAAGGCCGTACCGAATACTCCGTCGTAGTCCAAACGGTTGATCAACAGTTCGTCCATGCCGGTTTCATCTGTGAGCACGCCGTATACTACGCCCTGATTTAAGTCGGTGGCTCTTAAACCCCAGATTTTGCAAGCAAAATGGATGTTGTGGGAGTCGTGGACTTTTGACAGGTGGTAGAAACTGCCTGGTTGTTTGGGATAGGGTAGTGTATCCTTGCGGCCGTTGTGTTCGATCGTAATGTAGCCTTCTTCAATGTCAATATTCGGCGTGCCGTATTCGCCCATTGTCCCCAATTTCACTAGGTGACAATCGGGGAAGTCTTCGCGGATGGCGTACAGCAGGTTGAGTGTCCCGACGACGTTATTGACTTGGGTGAGGACTGCGTGTTCGCGATCGATCATTGAGAAAGGTGCCGAACGCTGTTCGCCGAAATGGACGATCGCCTCTGGTGCAAATTTTCTCATGCTTTTGCTGAGAAAATCGTAGTTGGTGATGTCACCGACGAACAAGTCGATCGACTTGCCCGTTAAATCTTGCCATCGCTGGAGTCGTTGCTGAATCGGTGCGATGGGAGTGAGGGTGTCGCTGCACAGTTCCAGATCCCAGTGCCGCCGCACGAAGCTGTCGAGGATGCCAACTTCGTAACCCTTGTTAGAAAGGTAGAGTGCGGTTGCCCAACCGCAATAGCCATCGCCACCAATAACCAGGACTTTCATAAATCAACGGTGAATCTTGCTTGCCAATACTGGGTTAATGTATCAGGTTATGGTGCATTCTGAACCTTTAATCAAGCGTGTTCGCCCAGGAGGGACTCTGTTTTTTTGGATTAAACCGAAATTTCGTCGGCGAAACTGGCACGGCGGGTGAATTCAAAGGGGCCGGCCTGGGCTCCCCAGACGTGGGCATCGGTTTCGGGGTCACGTCCGCGATCGTGGCTAATAAATTTGTCTTGGTCAATCTCGAATTCGCTGTCTAGATAGGTTTTTTTGCCCTTTCTGACGACCATGCAGCCTTTTCCGGGTTCGACAGACCCTTTGAAGCTGTTGCCCGTCCACTGCGTAATAAAGGTGCAGCCGGGAAGCAGTGTCAGTTGTGCTTTTTTGATTTCTTGCAGCCGTTGCGGGTCGCGGGCAGCGCCGTAGAATTGTTCTTCGTTTTCTATGGCATAATTTTCGATGTCGATTCGATCGCCCACCGGGACTAATTTCAAAACTCGGACTCGGTACGGTACATTCAGTTCAATATCGTAGGCTTGTTCTAGGTACAAGCTGATCCCATCCAGAACTTCTACGGGCAAAGGTCTCATGCAGACGCGGATGTGGGCGAAGAATGGCGGATTTTCAAAGGCTTGGGCTTGGTTGCTGAAGTCGGCTGCCATCCAGCGGGCGAGGGTGACGATATCGGTGGAATGAGTCATTTCGATTTTAGATTGTGGATTTTAGATTTTGGATTGAGGGAGTAGAAATTATTTTAGGGGAAATTCAGGTGCGATCGCACTTGAGATCCCTGACTTCTTAAATCAGTCGGGAATCTGGGTATTCTGTTTTTTCCAGGTGGGCTTACTTATCGGGAAATCATGAAATTACAAGCAGTCGAATCTAGCATGATCGAAGCTGTAGGTTATGACGAAACCACGTCTAACCTTGAGGTTATTTTCAATAGTGGCAAAACCTATCGATACTTTGAAGTCCCCAAGACTGTCTACTTGGAACTGATGGAATCTGATTCCAAAGGTAGTTATATGCTATCTGACGTTATTGATTGTTTTCCCTATGAACAAGTAAAGAAACGGCGACGATAAGTACGGAATTAATATCTGCTTGCGATACTTCTCATTTTGCAGGCGAATAAACCTCAGATTTAGCGTTATTCTCAAGGTATTGCTGATAAGCTACCTCTATTTAATGATTTTCTTCATCTTCTAGAGCATTGGGGAATCGAGCGATTTTAGATTTTAGATTTTAGATTTTAGATTGAAGCATTAACCCAATTACTTTGGGTCACATATTAAATTAGCCAATGGTAGCATCCAGTTATATGAAACAAAGTATTTGCGCCGTCAATCTACAGATAAACCTAGAGATTTTTGGCGCAAATACTTTATCTAACTGATACTTTTGCCAGAGATTAAATACTCTGGTTCAGACATCTAAATTAGCAAATTAGATGAGTTTGACAGCCCGCAGACCAAACATCAGCACTGTCGCCAAGCCGATCATGCCGCCAAAAATCCCAAAATAAGTTATTGCTCCGCTAAGACTCATTGCAATTTCTCCAAAATAATCAATAAAAAGACCTATAAGAACTATAATCTAAAATCTAATATCTAAATTAGATAAATATGCAATCCATAATTAAAGTTGACTTGGGGCCACAATCTTACAATGTTTGCGTGCGATCGGGCGGCTTAGACGAACTCGGCAGTCTGATGGGCGATCTAAGTTTGGGCAAAAAAGTCCTGCTGGTGTCGAATCAGTCGATTTTTCGGCAGTACGGCGAAAGAGCAACGGCAGCCCTCGAATCGGCCGGTCTGGAAGTCAGTAGCTGCATTTTACCACCGGGAGAACAGTACAAAACTTTAAATTCGGTGCAGAAAATTTACGGTGCGGCTTTGGCAAACCGTTTAGAACGTTCCTCGACAATGGTGGCTTTGGGCGGCGGGGTGGTTGGCGATATGACTGGTTTTGCTGCGGCGACTTGGCTGCGGGGAATTAATGTCGTGCAGGTTCCGACTTCGCTGCTGGCGATGGTTGATGCTTCTATTGGCGGCAAAACCGGGGTAAATCATCCTTTAGGGAAGAATTTAATCGGGGCTTTTCACCAGCCGCGTTTGGTGTTAATTGACCCGGATGTACTCAAAACTCTGCCGGCGAGGGAGTTTCGTTCGGCGATGGCGGAAGTTATCAAGTACGGGGTGATTTGGGATGTTGAACTTTTCGAGAAGTTGGAGAAGTGCAAGCGTTTGGATCAAATGCGCTATGTGAAGGCGGATTTGTTGGCAGAAATTTTGAGCAGGTCTTGCCAAGCTAAGGCTGAGGTGGTAAGCAAAGACGAGAAGGAATCGGGTTTGCGGGCGATTTTGAATTACGGACACACCATCGGTCATGCTGTGGAAAGTTTGACCAATTACAAGGTGATCAATCACGGGGAAGGAGTGGCAATCGGCATGGCTGCGTCAAGCCGATTGGCTGTGGAGTTGGGAATGTGGGACGCTGAGTGCGATCGCCGCCAGTCTGCTTTGATTGAAAAAGCGGGTTTACCTGCCAAATTGCCGGCGGGTGTGGATGTTGAGGAAATTTTGCATACTTTGCAACTGGATAAAAAGGTGCAGGATGGCAAGGTGCGGTTTGTTTTGCCAGTGCGCTTGGGTGAGGCTGCTGTGAGCGATCGGGTGGATGGGGATTTGATTATACAAGTTTTGAAGGAAATGCTTTAGATTCTCGTTTTTGAGGTTGTTTAACCGCCGGTGAACGCCCATTAACGCCGATCGCCAAAGATGTTTTTTCTTTCAATGTGCGATCGGCGGTTGAGTTTAGGAACCGCTCGACCGCGAATTAATTTCCTCCAAAATTTTATCGACTCTGTTAGCCGATTGAGTTCTGCCTTGCTTGATAAATAACTCCTTAGCTTTTGTGAGGCTGGCTACTGCCTCCGCTTGGTTTTCCTTGTCGCCTTGCTGGTACAAACCGACTCCTAAATTATTTAAAGCATCGGGATATTGATCGTTAATTTTAACGGCTTGTCTCCACTGAACAATTGCCTCGGGTAACTGCCCCTGACTTGCCATCGCCACGCCTAAATCGTTGTGAGCTTTGGCGTGCTGCGGGTTGACTTCAATTGCTTTTTGGAATAGAACGATCGCATCGCTCATTTTACCTTGCCCCGACAGCATAGTTGCCAACTTGTAATAAGCATCCGCTTGTTTGGGATAGCGAGCGATTAGTTGCCGGTACAAAGCTTCGGCATTAACAGCATTTCCTTGACCGTAAAGGTCGTTGGCAGTTCTCAAACCCACTATGTAGCCTTTACCTACAACTTGGCACTTTTTCTCGGAGTTACCTTCCTGCTTGCAAATCCTGAGTTCGTCTCCCTTCATTTCGTAGGACATAACTTCTCGCACTGCCGGCACTCGGCGCGGGGGCTGCAAGTTCTGCGACTGCAAGTTTTGCGAGAGTTGCAGGGCGATTGTCTCAGCTTGTGCCGGTTGACCCGCTGCTGCATTGCAGACTCCAGCACCCACCAAAATGCTTGGGGCAATCCACCTCAAAGGTTTGAACCAGCGAAACTCTCGATCGTTTTTCATGTCTTTTGTGGAAACGTGTTGTTGATATCCTGGGTTTCACTAGCGCTGTAAGAGTCGGAGCCGATGGGGCCCACCCGATGAAATAGTTAGTTATTAACAGTCGAGATATTTTAGCACTGTGTGGCCGAGTTTGAGTTAAATTAGAGTAGAATTCCGATCGATTCTCAGTCAACCTTAGCAGGAAAATAGAAATGGGGCAGTCTATTCTTACCATGCTCTTTGCGCTCATGCTCGGCTACGCTGTTAACTCAAGCGTCAAAATAGTCAGCGGTGGCGACGAAGCTTTAGTGGAACGTTTGGGTCAATACAAGCGCACTCTAAAGCCAGGATTCCACTTTATCAGTCCCCTGGTCGAAAAAGTCGTCTGCGTGGACACAAGCCGTGAAAGAGTTTTAGACATTAAACCTCAGTCAGCAATCACGGGAGATAATGTGGCTCTCGAAGTCGATGCCGTTGTGTATTGGCGGGTTGTGAATTTACAGAAAGCTTATTATGGAATCGATCAAATTGAAAATGCGATCGCCAACTTAGTTTTAACGACGTTTCGCGCTGAAATTGGTCGATTGCCAATGCAAGACATCTTGGGTTCCCGAGATGACATGAATAAAAAGTTACTCAAGAAATTGGACGAAGCTACCGAAACTTGGGGTGTCAAAGTAATTCGGGTGGAAATTCAAAGCATTACACCTCCTAAAAGGGTGCAAGAAGCTATGGAATTGGAGCGCGCTACTAAGAGCGAGTGGCAAGCAATGGTCAATAAGGCGATCGGCACTAAGGAGTATATGAGGCTCTTAGTTGAAGCTTTAGACTCCCATCCAAATAGCAAGCAAGTTTTGAATTACTTAGTAACCGAAAAATACTTGGACGCTCAACAAAAACTCGGCGAGAGCGACAATGCCAAAATTTTGTTTATGGACCCGAAGAACATGACAGAAGCTCTGAACAATTTGATGGGTTCTATTCCGGACGTGACGCCTCATTCTGAGGCTCAGGAAATGAAAGTTATCGATACTCAAACTTCTCAAGATTGATTTCTGAAGATAGCGTCGGCAACCAGACAAACATCGTACATTTCTTTGACATCGTGAACTCGCAAGATATCTGCCAAATTTGCGATCGCACCTGTACAAGCCGCCGCTGTCCCCCAAACTCTTTGTTTCGCTTCTGGCTGATTTAAAATGTGTCCGATGAAGCTTTTGCGAGACACTCCGACTAAAATCGGACAGTTTAAAGAACGAAATTTTGGCAACTCGCGCAAAATTTCTAAATTCTGACTGTAAGTTTTAGCAAAGCCAATACCGGGGTCGATAATTATTTGAGATTTGTCAACTCCTGCTGCTACGGCTGCCGCAATTCTACTCTCTAAAAATTCCCTAATTTCCCCAATTAAATCGCTATAATCTGTAAGTTTTTGCATCGTCTGGGGAGTTCCCCGAATGTGCATCAAAATTATTGGTACTTTTAATTTAGCAACAGTTGACAGCATTTCTGAGTCAAACGTTGCTCCCGAAATATCGTTAATTATATCAGCGCCCGCCTCAACCGCAGCTTTCGCAACCTGCGCTCTGGTAGTATCCACAGAAATAGGAACTGAGCCAAAAATATCCGCTTTTTGCCGCAGTATTTGTACGAGAGGTATAACGCGATTGATCTCCTCTTCTAAAGATATTTCCGCTGCACCGGGCCGCGTAGATTGACCGCCAATATCAATAATATCTACACCGGATTCTACCATATTTTCCGCTTGCGCTAAAGCAGATTCTATGGTATAGAAATCTCCGCCGTCGCTAAAACTGTCAGGGGTAATATTTAAAACGCCCATTAAATAAGTGCGTTTTCCCCACTCGAAAACTTTATTTCTAATTGTAATTTTTTTGTTATTTATCATATCAACTCATCAGTCGGCGATTGAAATTGATTCTTGTCAAACGAAGTATCTCTCTAAAAGACTAAAGAATACAGCAGAAGCGCCCTTCTTAATTTAACCAAAACTTAACCAGCTAAACACAGTTTCAACTGTCAATTCTAATTCAATTTTATCAATGAGTGGCAACAGAGCTTCACCTTTGTACAGTTCTACTTTTTGTCCTGGAAATACTGCCAAAATACTCTCTTCTTCTGGGTCTAATAACCACCACAACTCAGTTCCGTGTCGGGAACAGTGAAGTAATTTACTCAGCATTTTTGTTTGACTTTGGCTTGGGGAGAGGATTTCAATCGACCAGTCTGGATTAATTTCAAAGCGGTTAGCAATTCTACCAGAGGGCAAAAAAGGAATTCTTTCCCATCGGAATACTGCTACATCTGGCACGATTGATGCGCCACCAAATGTGCAGTATAACTCTGGAAAGCACGGGCAATTTTCTGAGTTTTTGTTACTAAATCGATCGTCTTGCAGAGTTCACCTTGAAGGACGCTGTGTTCACCTTGTGGCAGGGGCTTCTGAATGATTTCTCCGTCAAGAAATTCTGAGGCTGGTTCAGTTTCAGGAAGTTTTAGGAACTCCTCTAAGGTGGGTTTTGATTTAACGATCGCAATCATAGGTCAATTCTCCCGCTCCGAGAAACACTCAACGGCACATCACAGTTGTACGCGATCGCTGTTTAATTCCCGCTGCCCTGGTTCCACTTACCACTTAGCAATTACCTATTAGCAATTACCTATTACTGATAATTGACAATTCGAGCAAAACTCGCAGCTTCCAAACTAGCACCACCAACCAAAACCCCGTCAATCTCAGGCATCGCCATAACTTCATCAATATTCTCCGGTTTGACGGAGCCGCCGTACTGAATTGGCACGCCAGGATTAGTCAATTTACTGCGAATCAAACCAATAACTCGGTTAGCTTCCTTAGCTTCGCAAGTATCGCCAGTGCCAATCGCCCAAATCGGCTCGTAAGCAATTACCAACTTATTTTGGTCAACACCAACCAAATCTTTTTCCAATTGAGAAAAAATGTGAGCTTCAGTTTCCCCTGCATCTCGCTGCTGCTTGGTTTCCCCAACGCACAGAATCGGAATTAAATCGTATTTCTGAGCAGCTTTCAGCCGCAAATTCACCGTTTCGTCAGTTTCCCCAAAATATTGGCGTCGCTCGCTGTGGCCGATGATGACATAACGGACACCAAGTTCACTCAGCATTGGCCCGGAAATTTCCCCAGTAAAAGCTCCTGACTCTTGCCAGTGAACATTCTGAGCACCGAGTCTAATCCGGCTGCCGTGCAAATTTTTCGAGAGGACAGCCAAGGAAGTGAAGGGAACGCAAAGCACGACTTCCCGTTCCTCTGGGGTTTCCGTTAGACAGGACATGAATCCTTGAAGAAACTCTAGGGATTCTGCCCTAGTTTTGTACATTTTCCAGTTGCCAGCAATAACTATTTTCCGCACGGGTGACTCAGTAGCTCTGTGAACATCAAAATCAGGCAACTTATAGTTTAAAGCTTTAGGGTACATTTGGAGCTCTTATTGCCCAAACTCGATGCGAGCTTGCTCCACTAAGTCAACGGTGACGACTTCGGTTTCGGCTTCGCGCGCCAACTGCTCGATGCGGACGCGAGCTTGTCCCCGGACAAAATACGGAATATTTTTCAGCTTCGCCTTGGCTTCTGGCGTCCATTTTAAATCATCGGAAAATTCGGAATCGGGCATGGCGTATTAAGCGATCGACTACAAGCCTTCATGGATCTGGCTTTGATGGAAAGCCTGGATGTATTAAATTTACCACGAGTTGCGATCGGGCGACACCTTCTCACTCTGCCTTAAATTTGTTTCCTAAAATAGCCGACGCTTCTTGTAAAAGCTGATTCTGCTCTTGTCGAATTCCCTCCAACCTTGTCAAAATATTAGCAATTCGTTCCTGAGACTCCAAACTTTTTGATTCAACTCCCCTCAATTGTAAAGCTGAATTATTTTTGTCTTCGGGATTCTTTGAAACCAATGAGTTTACAGCCACTCCACCGAAATTACTTACAAATTTAGAGGCCACACTCAAAATCCCTTGCATAAATTTTCCCGGTCTTTGCATAACAAATAACCCTCCTCCTGCAAAAAAGCTACCTAAAGCCTGAAAAAAAAACCTATTTAATGAATATAAATAGCAGTATCATTGCTAAAGATATCAGCGGGTGACTCACCAACCAGAAGACTACAGCGTCCGAATCAATCCACTCTTTAACAGTACCATTGATAGCACAGCACTTTGAAGGGCATCTGAAGCGGCACCCATCATATTGCCTGCGTTGTGAATGCTATCTTCTAATGAAGCCTTAGCCTTTTCTGTAGCTTGATTTACACTCTCTACAGCTTGGCTAGTGCTTTGATTCAGAGTATTGACCGCAGAGTTAGTAGTTTGATGAATAGTTTCTTTAGCAGTTGCCGCAGAGTGAGAAACAGCATCAACCGCTTTGTTTGTACTTTCACTGAGGCGACTAACGGCTTGATTCCCGACTTCAGATATAGAAATCCTCGCTTTTTCGGTTTTATCCGCTACAGTACCTAAAGCATTGTTCGTAGCTTGATTAACAGTATTAACTGCTGAATTAGTAGTTTGAGTGAGAGCTTCTTTTGCCTGAAATGCAGATTTGGAGAGAGAAGATTTAGCTTCTGCTGTTGCTTCTCAAACAGAATTAACTGCTTTTCCGAGTTGTTCCGTCCAAACTTCTTTCGTTTTTTGAAAGCTTTGAGAAAAATCTGGCAGTGCTACTTCCATAGTAAGTGACCTCCATCAAGTTAAATTACTCTTTCCCAGTGATCATAGTATAGCTTCTATTTTTAATAGTGGGATTTTTGCCAAAAATAGAGCGATAAATAGAGCTAAGATATATAGAGTAAACTTTTTAGGTTAGTCTCTTTCCTGATGGAATTTGATCAGAGAAACAGTTTGGACATCCATGCCCCCATGCTTTGAAAGATGGTGCCAGCGCTTTGACGATGTGTTTCACACTCAAGCCCAAAGAAATGAGTTTAGACACTATCTGGAGGGATTATGGGGAGAAAGGAGAGACAAAACCTATCCCAGCTCGCGCAGAACGCTGTAAATGTTTGTTAACAAAGCTTACGCCATGTTGCAGTCAGAGCTTCTTGGTGCGAAAAAACGCTCAACCAAGGGGGAAGCTATACGCGATCGCGTGATCAAAAAGATGTATTCCCCAAAAATAGAGCGGACGATCGCTCGTGGGACAATGGAGGAATTTGATGCACCTGAAAAAGCAGGAATTAAGTTGAGAAATATAGCATATTATCCCACGAACGATCGCCAGATAACAGGCGATCGTTCGTCAAAGCTCGCTCCACGTTGTAAAAACTGTTTAATTCCCGCAAAAATTAGCGCAAGTTAGCAGACTTTATATCCCCGAAAAAAAGCGATAAATTTTAAGTAGACTGTGGCTGTTGGTTTAACAAACCTGACGCTGCCTAGGATTTTGTTGCGGCAGCTTAGCTGGTGTATAATGTATGACATATTTGCCAATTTTTAACTTTCCATCCCAAGCTCAAAATATGCTAGGCTAGAATGTTTCCCAAGCTTAAGATACACCATGACGTATGTATCAATCATTAGAAGAGTCAGCCATTTCGACTAACCCATCTACGGAACCGTCCTCTCTAATTCTCATCGTGGATGACGATGCGTTGATTCGTTTGCAACTTCGACTGTATTTACAGAAAGAAAAATACCGAGTGGCTGAAGCTAATGATGGGGTGACAGGGCTAGCAGCTTATGAGGAAGTACATCCAGACCTCATCCTGCTAGATGCAGTGATGCCCACTATGGATGGTTTTGCTTGTTGTCAAAAATTATCTGAAGTGGCTCAGAGCGATCGCCCACCTATTTTGATGATTACTAGCTTGGAAGACAAAGAATCTGTCGATCGAGCATTTGCAGCGGGAGCTGCTGACTATATCACTAAGCCGATTCACTGGGCTGTTCTGGGACAGAGAGTGCGACGATTGATTCAGCAGTTCCACTTGCAACAGCAACAAACCCTACTTTACAAGCAGCTAGAGGCCGCCAATCGACAATTAAAATACCTAGCGTCAATTGACGGTTTGACTCAGATTGCCAATCGCCGTCAGTTTGACCAACAGCTAGAGGAGGAGTGGCGACGCATGACGAGGCAGCAAACTCCTTTGTCACTGATTTTGTGTGATATCGATTTGTTCAAGCCTTATAACGATACTTATGGACACCAAGCAGGGGATCTATGTTTACAGCAAGTTGCGGAAGCTCTCAATCGCAGTATTAATCGAGCTGGAGATTTAGTAGCACGTTATGGAGGTGAAGAATTTGTAGTGATTTTATCCGACACCGAGCTTGAGGGAGCAGTCCAAATCGTTAAGCAAATGCAGGCTCGTATCCAAGCTTTAGCAATAGTACATAATAGTTCTCCGAATCATTACGTTACGCTCAGCTTCGGTATTACCAGTGTGATTCCTAACCAAGAGATCCGACCAGAAAATTTAATTACTGCTGCCGATGCAGCACTTTATGAAGCTAAAGACAAAGGTCGTAATACTTTTTGTACCAAGATTCATACAGTTAATAAATTCACCCGTTAAATCATAAGGGGAAAAACTATGCCTATCGAAATTGGGAATAATTATTTATTAAAATTTTAGCTAAATATCAAGTTCTGCATGAGTAAGCCTTGATTTTAGTATTAAAGATTAAAGCCTAAATAATCGGTTTTGCGACATTCAGGGAAACTGTCAGAGATAGAACCAGAGTGTCTCTACGACGATTTATTATCAAAATCAGTTTATATTCAGCAAGTAGCGATTCTAGAAGTTTATGGGAGGAGCTAGCTCAGTGCGTGATCAAAGATGGTTTGGTGCGATCGCCCTTCTCACTGGTGCGGGTTTTCTGGGCAACTATTTCAGTTTATCTCTTTTCTTTGGGCTTGATTTTCTCTTTGGCAGTATTGCAATACTGATTATTACTTACTATTTCGGCTGGCGCTGGGGAGGTTTTGCCAGTCTAATAGCAGGCAGCTATACTTATCTACTTTGGCATCATCCATACGCCACAATTATTTTGGTCATTGAGGCTCTGTTTGTAGGTTTTTTTTGCAAGCGTAAACGTCCGAACCTCCTTTTATTTGATGGGCTTTACTGGTTCTTAATTGGAATGCCTCTGGTTTGGCTTTTCTACGGTCAAATGATCCACCTGGAGGCTGCTCAAGTCCTCCTAGTTATGTGCAAACAAGCAGTCAACGGCATTTTTAATGCCTTAGTTGCCAGCTTTATCATTGTTTATGCACCCGTTGATAAACAGGTTGGTCGTTCCAAGAAAGTCCATGCCCTTTCATTAAAACAAACTATTTTTCATCTGTTGGTTGCTTTTGTCTTTATTCCAGGACTGCTTTTATTAGTTATTGATGGTAGATACTTGGTCGCTCAAATTCAGACGACTGTGCAAACTGAGTTACAAACAAACGGGACAAATCTCAGTAGCGGTGTATCTAGATGGCATCAGCGACATCTCTTAGCGTTGAATACATTAGCGGAAAAATCGCTCCTTGAAGCCGCCACTGCTGCGAATCAAGCGATTCAATCATCCGATCAACTGCAACAAGACATTAGCATGATCGAGCAGTGGTTTCCTGATTTCGACAACATTTATGTGACCGATTCATCTGGAACAGTTTTAGCAGCTTCTCCTCCTTTAAATCAAACACGTCGGCGGTTGATTGAACAAAGCACCGAACATAAATCTATAATTACCCTGGCTCAAGAGCGGTTGAGACCTTGGATGACTCCTATCCACAACGATTTATTAATTGACGAACCTCGTGTAGGATTGAATGTTCCCCTGCAAGTTAAAGGTCATTTCCTTGGGCTTATTCACGGTTCATTAGCATTAAGCCAGATCCAATCTCTATACATTTTTCAGCAAAACAATCAGCAACTACGCATTACATTGCTCGATCAAAACAACCAAGTTATTGCGAGTAATCAATCCCACCAAAAGCTGTTGACCAGTGTTCAAGAGTCAAAGCACGGCAGCACTCGCACCTTAGAGGGAACCTTGCAGCAGTGGGTTGCTAACAAGGGCAACTATCCGATGATCCGTTGGAAAAACTCTCTATATATACAGGAATTTAGGATTACCCCTGAGCTGAACTGGAGATTACGCTTAGAAATTCCAGCAGCTCCCTATGTAGAAAATTTACAAAACCGCTACAGGATAGATCTGATTATTCTTCTCGTCATCACAATGTTGGCATTTTTGTTTGCAACGGTGGTTAGCGAACGACTGGTCAAGCCGTTATCCTTTTTAGCTCTTGCGACTACTGACTTACCCAACAAGCTTTCAGAAGAAACATTTGAATGGAAACATAGCTCTGTTACGGAAATCAACGAGCTTGCTAGCAATTTTCAATTGATGGCGATCGCACTCAATCAAAAATTTAGGGAGATTAAACACGTCAACGCTACATTAGAACAACGGGTTCAAGAACGAACGCAAAGATTATCCAAAATCAATCGATCTCTGAAAGCTGAAATTAAGAGACGTAAACAAGCCGAAGCTGAACTAAGAACAAGAGAGGCGGCAATACGAGCTTTATATGAAGTCACTGCTACCCAAAATCTCAATTTTGAGCAGCGCATCCAAGCGTTGATTGACATGGGATGTCAGACATTTCGCCTTGAATGTGGCATCTTGGCTCGTGTGCAAGATAATCGTTATGAGGTGATGGCTGTGCGATCGCCCGATCGAGTCCTGAAACCAGGTGATGTCTTTGATATTAAGCAAACTTTGTGCTGTGAAGCTTTAGACACAAATGAACCCCTAACCATCGAACATATAGGCACGTCCAAATGGCGTTACCATCCTGCCTATCTTGCCCTTGGCATAGAAGCTTATATGGGAACACGAGTGTTAGTTGCAGGCAAAGTCTACAGTACCCTCAGCTTTTCTAGTAAATCTCCCCGTGCAGACAGCTTTAAATCTGCCCATGTGGAATTGCTGAAGCTGATGGCTCAGTGGATTGGTAGTGAAATAGAAGGGCATCAGTCAGAAGTCGCTCTGCAAGCCAGTGAAGAGCGGTGGCAACTCGCCCTACGTGGTAGTAATGATGGGGTATGGGATTGGAACGTCAACACGAATGAAGTATTCTTCTCGGCTCGCTGGAAAGAGATGTTGGGCTACCAGGAACATGAAATCCCGAATCACTTTGATGAATGGACTAAGCGAGTTCATCCAGACGATATCGAATGGGTGATGCAAGCCATTCAAGATCACTTTCAGCGCAAAACTCCCTTTTATATTACAGAACATCAAGTGCTTTGCAAGGATGGGAGTTACAAATGGATTTTGGCTCGAGGGCAAGCACTTTCGGATGCAGCGGGCAGAGTTGTGCGTATGACTGGTTCTCACAGCGATATTACCAACCGCAAAAAGTTAGAGCAGGAAATTCAAGCCAGAGAGCAATTATTGAATGCTTTCTTTAAAGGAGCTTCCCTAGCAGGGGTGGGGCTGTGTATCCACGATCGGCAGTTTCGATTTTTACAAATCAATGAGGCATTAGCTGAAATTTATGGCCACTCTGTGGAGGCTCACTTAGGCAAGACAACCGAGGATATTTTGGGGGAATTTGCTCATGATGTGAATGTCCTGTTACAACAGGTTTTAGCCACTGGACAACCTTCAATCAACTTGGAAAGGAGCCCAGAAGTACCCAGTCAAACCGGTGCCAACCGCTACTGGCTCGCTTCTCACTTTCCCATTTTCAAGGATGCAGAGCAGCCTATAGCAGTGGGTTGCATCCTTATTGAAATTACCGATCGCAAACGAGCCGAAGCAGAACTACAACAAATGAGTGCGGCCCTAGAAAATGCCGTGGCAGGCATTTCTCGACTGGATACTCAAGGACGCTATATCTCTGTCAATGTTACTTATGCTGCCATCACCGGATATCAGCCTGAGGAAATGCTAGGGATGGAATGGCAAAGAACTCTTCATCCTGAAGATGTTAAGAAGATGGCGGCTGCTTATCAGCAGATGTTGAGAGAAGGCAGAGTTGAAGTCGAAGCTAGAGGGATGAGAAAAAATGGCTCTAGCTTCTATAAACAAGTGGTGATGGTTTCTGCTTATGACGAGCAAAATGTCTTTGTGGGGCATCACGGCTTCATGAAGGATATTACCGATCGCAAGCAGGCAGAAGAAGCACTACAACGACAGTTGCAAAAAGCCCTACTGCTGAAGCAAATTACCCAAGAAATTCGTCAAAGCCTCAATGCTCAGCAGATATTTGAAACGGCTGCTATTCAGATTGGGCAAACTTTTGGGGTCAGTCGCTGCTTAATTAGCACATACCAGGACAATCCGCAGCCTCAATTTCCTGTCGTTGCACAGTATCTAGCAGTGGGCTCGGCCCCTAGTGGCGAGTATGACATTCTGGTGGCGAGTCCTGCTTATACAAAACAGTTGATGGCTCAAGATGAAGCTATCGCCTCCCCGGATGTCTATTGCGATTCATTGCTCACCTTTGCTAATTCAATTTTTACCAGTCTCAAATTGAGATCGACATTAGCAGTGCGAACCTCTTACCAAGGAGAACCGAATGGTGCCATTTGTCTGTACCAGTGCGATCGCTACCGTCATTGGACTGCCGATCAAATCGAGTTGCTAGAATCAGTCGCGGCTCAAGTAGGAATTGCCCTAGCTCAAGCCAAATTACTAGAGCAAGAAACTCGACAACGAGAAGAATTAACTCTGAAAAACTTTGCCCTGGAGCAAACTAAACGGGAAGCAGAAGCAGCGAGCCGAGCTAAAAGTGAGTTTCTGGCGATGATGAGCCATGAAATTCGCACTCCCATGAATGCGGTTATTGGTATGACGGGACTACTGCTCGATACAGAACTCAAGGCTCAACAGCGAGACTTTATCGAGACCATTCGCAATAGTGGGGATACCCTCCTGAGCATCATCAACGACATCCTTGACTTCTCCAAAATTGAGTCGGGCAAGCTGGAGCTAGAAATGTATCCCTTGAACTTGAGAGATTGCATAGAAGGTGCGATCGACCAACTTGCAGTTAAAGCAGATGAGAAGGGGATTGAGTTGGGCTACCTGATCCACCCTCAAACTCCTAAGTTCATTTTGGGTGATGTCACCCGTCTCCGTCAGATTCTAGTTAACTTGCTCAACAATGCGATTAAGTTTACTGAAACTGGGGAAGTTACCATTTCGGTGCAAGCCTCTGTAGTTGATTCTGACAAAACGATTTCTGAGCCAGGGAACTTGCCAGAAAGCTTGTATGAAATCCAATTTGCCATTCAAGACACAGGTATTGGCATTCCAGCTAACCGCCTCGATCGACTGTTCAAGTCTTTTAGCCAAGTAGATGCTTCGACAACTCGGCAGTATGGAGGGACTGGTTTAGGTCTGGCGATTAGTAAGCGACTTAGTGAAACGATGAACGGCATGATGTGGGTTGAGAGCTCCGGCCACGTCGGAGGAACCCCTTCACCAAAATGGCAAGCCGCTAAGCCTCATCGAGTCACAATTGGTTCCACCTTCTACTTCACGATTGTGGCATCCTCTGTTGCTGCTGAGTTAGCCGAACCGATTGAAATGCTACCAGAACTATCTGGCAAGCATTTATTAATCGTGGATGACCAGCCCACAAACCGACAAATTCTGACGTTGCAAGCCCAGACTTGGGGGATGCAGATTCGCGCTGCCCAATCGGCTCTGGAAGCGCTTAACTGGCTTGAGCGTGGAGAAACCTTTGATGTCGCCATTTTAGATATGCAAATGCCACACATGGACGGCCTCACACTCGCCTCAGCCATCCACCAGCATCCTAAGTGCCACCGTTTACCCCTAGTGATGCTGACTTCAATGGGCAAACCAGAAGCGAGTTCTTCAGAGCTCTCTACCCACTTTGCGGCTTGTTTAAGCAAACCCATCAAACAATCCCAACTTTATGAAGTCCTGACCCAGGTGCTACAAGCTCAACCGACAAAAGTTCAACAGCGACCCCCTAGCTCTGTTCAGGATGATATTAAACTGGCCCAGAGACTTCCACTGCGAATTCTGTTAGCAGAGGATCATCTGGTGAATCAGAAGGTGGCACTGCTGCTGTTAGAGCGTTTGGGATACCGGGCCGATGTTGCTGCCAATGGATTAGAAGTCTTGGAAGCTCTGCATCGCCAGCCTTATGATGTCGTGCTGATGGATGTACAAATGCCAGAGATGGATGGGCTAGAAGCCACCCGTCGTATTGGTGAGGAGTGGCCGGCTCATGCTCGTCCCCGAATTATTGCCATGACGGCGAATGCCATGCAGGGCGATCGCGAGCTTTGTCTGGATGCTGGCATGAATGACTATATCAGTAAACCAATTCGAGTAGAGGCTCTCATCCAAGCGCTGAGTCAGTGTCAACCCAACCAGGAACAGCAGCAGGCCCAGAAAGATGAATCACATAGCAACCAGCCAGAAATTGATGTACCAGCGGTTAACCTCACAGAACTGCAAGCCTTCTGTAGCAGCATCGATCAAGATTCAACCAAGATTTTGAGCTTGCTGGCGAACTGCTACTTGGAGGAAGCTCTAAAGTTGCTACAAGCTATGAAATTTGCGATCGCCCAAGCGGATACTCAAGCCCTAAAGCGAGCCGCTCATACCCTCAAAGGCAGTAGTGCAAACCTAAGCGCGGCTCCTCTAGCCCTGCTTTGTGGCAGGTTAGAAGTCATGAGTACCTCTGGTGAACTCGATCAAGCCTCAACGCTTTTGGCTCAAATCGAGGTTGAGTACGATCGTGTCAAGAATACTCTCCAACAAGAACTACAAAAGAGCGAAACTAATCTATGAAAGTCAATTAAATAGGAATCTTTTTGCATCAGGACTTAGGCAACTGTCACACGCGATGCCGCAAGGTGGCTATGCGAGCGCATACGCACGATCAAGCCTGATTCCAAATCTGTTAGCATCGCAATTATTCATATATCTCTGATCTGCATCTGCGTGAATCAGCGTCAATCCATTGTCATCTGCGGTTAATACATTCTCTTTTTTTAACCGCCCATACAGACCGACTAACACAGATTAACGCAGATTAATAATATCAATTCTGGTTGCAGCGTCCGTGATTGTTGACCCTTCGCCTTCGCTCAGGGCATCGCTGTTGGCTGGATTTTAAAATAATGACTAATGACTAATGACTAATGACTGCTGTCGGAGCGGAATCTCGATCACAAACTCAGTACCTTTCCCCAATTCCGAATTGCATTTTAAAACGCCGCCGTGTTTATCTACCACAATTTGGTAACTAATTGACAGTCCCAATCCTGTACCTTTTCCCACCGCCTTAGTCGTGAAAAAAGGGTCAAAGATGCGTTTTCTCATAGATTCCGAAATTCCCGTACCGTTATCAGAAATCCGAATCTGCGCGCTAGGAATAGTACCATTAAGTTGACCGACAGCAGTAGAGATTTTAATTTGAGGAACTACAGATTGACCAGGGAGCAACTTGTGCGATTCCAAAGCATCGATCGCATTCCCGATGACATTCATAAACACCTGATTCAACTGTCCAGCATAACACTCAACCAGAGGCAAAATGCCGTATTCTTTCACTAGCACAATGTTGCCACTGTCAGCATTAGATTTCAGTCTGTGCTGTAAAATTAACAGCGTGCTGTCAATCCCTTCGTGAATGTCAACGGCCTTCATTTGACTTTCGTCAAGACGAGAGAAATTCCTCAAAGACAAAACTATTTGCCGGATGCGATCGGCTCCTACTTTCATTGACAATAGCAATTTTGGCAAATCTTCTAGCAGAAATTCCAAGTCAATATCTTCGCTCAATTTGTCTATTTCAGGACTAGAATCGGGATATTGCTGCTGGTAAAGTTCCAGCAAACTCAGTAAGCTAGCAGTATATTCAGTAGCGTGATCGAGATTGCCGTAAATAAAATTAACCGGATTGTTAATTTCGTGAGCAATCCCGGCTACCAGTTGCCCCAAACCAGACATTTTTTCAGTTTGAATCAATTGAGCTTGAGTGTGTTGCAAATCCTTTAAACTTTGAGCGATTTGTTCTGCTTGGCGTCTGGTTTGAGCCAGCAAATCAGCTTGTTGGATAGCTACGCCTAATTGATTGGCAATCTGAGCTAAAAAGTTAACTTCTGAACTTTCCCAACTGCGGGGTCCAGAATGTTGATAGGCTGTGAGCAAACCCCAAAGTTCTTGTCCTACAAAAATCGGCGCGATCGCATAAGCCTTCACTTGAAATTGGTCTAAAATACCGAGAACACACTCCGAGTGGCAAGCTTGATATATATCGTCAACGGCTAGAGTTTCATTATGGACATACCTCCCACCTCGGTTTTCCTGCAAATAAGTATCTTGCCAAACCGTACTGATACCTTCCCCTACCAATTTTATCCAGCCATCTTTCACAAACTCTGCCACATATTGGCCACCCCAATCAGGAGTAAAGCGATAAACAGCAATTCTATCGACTTGCATAAACTGACAAACTTCTTGGGTTGCAGTCTTAAAAATTGCCTTGATATCGAGAGATTCTCGAATCTTAGCTACCACTTCAAACAGTATCCGCTGTTGCTCGGCGACCAACTGCAAATCGATCGTTTGCTGCCGCGTTTTAGCGAGCAAATCTGCTTGTTCTAATGCTACACTCAACTGAGCTCCGACTTGCGTAGCAAACTGGATTTCCGAAGTTTTCCAATTGCGCGAACCGTCGCACTGGTGCACGCACAGCAAGCCCCAAAGCTCGCTGCCATTCATCAGCGGCATAATCACCTGAGATCTAATGTGAAATTGAGCTAAAATAGCAGCGTGGCAGTCTGATAGTCCCGCACTTTCGATATCGGGCAACACTTGAATGCGTCCCTGCCTGTATTTATTTGCATAGTCTTCGCCAAAACACTGATCGCGAATTTTCACATCCATTGCCGAACAAAAACCGGGCAAAACATCTTCAGTAATAAATTTGCCTTCATTAAACTTTGAACTCGTATCGAAGCGATAAATACCAACTCTATCTGCCTTTAAAATCCGCCGCAATTCTGTAGTTGTCGTGCGAAAAATTGTATCTAAATCGAGAGATTGTCGAATCTTAGCAACTACCTCAAACAGTATCCGCTCCTGCTCTGCTGCCCGCTCCAACTCAACTGCTTGCTGCTGAGTTTGAGCGAGCAAATCTGCTTGTTCTAAGGCGATGCTGAGCTGAGCGGAAATTTGGGTAGCAAACTTAATTTCGGAAGACTCCCAGTGGCGGGGAGCCGAACACTGGTGTACGCACAGCAACCCCCAAAGGTCTTTGCCTTTCATCACCGGTGCAACTAAACTAGCTTTGACCTGAAATTGCTCTAATAGTTGCTCATAGCAATCTTGCAGTCCGGCCTGTCTAATGTCGGACATTGTGTGAACTCGCCCCTGAGAGTAGAGATTGGCGTAGTTTTCTCCGAAGCAGCGATCGTGCACTTTGACTGCCATTGCTGACACAAAATCTGGCAAAACATCTTCGGCAACGAATTCGCCGTCGTTAAATTGTGATGCGGAATCGAAGTGGTAAACCGCAACTCTATCGGCATTTAAAGCCCGCCGCACTTCCTGGGACATCGTGCTAAAAATCTTGTTCAAGTCGAGGGATTTCCGCATTTTTGCGACCACTTCAAACAGCACTCGCTGCTGTTGGGTCAACTGCTGTAGTTGAGCGGTGCGCTTTTGAACTTGATTTTCTAAATTTGTGTTAAGTTCTTCTATTTGTTGATCGAGTTGGTAGTGGTTAATAGCATTAGAAAAGTGGGTGCCAAAAATTTGCAGCAATTCAATTTCTTCTGTTTTCCATTCGCGAATTTGGGCAGTTTTTGACTCTTTCCACGCTTCAAAAGATATCCGAGATTGGGCGAGCCGCTCGTCGCTATCAAACTGTCTCGCCCAGAGAGTTTCTGTGTCAAATTCTTCTCGAAAAATGGTCAAGTAACCGAAAATTTTCTGGCGGGTTCTGAGCGGTACGATTAAAATGCTGCGAATTTTGGTCGATCGAAATGCAGGTTGCAGGCTTCTCAAACTGCTAATTTGGTACAAGTCGGGAATTGCCCAAATCTGTTGCTCGCCGGACTTAAAATATTCGTGCCAGACGCTGTATTGCTCAACCTGCGGGTATTTTGCGGAAATTCCCATCTTCGGCCCTGAGCCGCAAGTGTAGACTGTGAGTTCCCGATTCGAGTTATCCGAATAGGGAACGAGATTCGTAACCTTGCTGCTGTCGGAAATGAATGGCGTGGCGAAAATGCACAGCCTCCCGCCTGCTGCGTCTAGTGCTGCTACAGATTCTGCCAAAGCTGTTTGGAGTTCAATCGCCGGCTGGGAGTTAAGGGCTGTGGCGACGCGGTTGACGGCCGCTTCCCGTTGAGCTTTCGCCCTCGCTTGGGCGAGGAGGGTTGATTGGGCTATGGCAACGCCGAGCTGATCTGCGACCATCTGAACACCTTGCAGTTCGTTTTCTGCCACACTCCGGGGCTCGGAGTGGTGAGATACCAACAAGCCCCAGAATTCTTCGCCGTGAAAAATTGGTACTATCAAGCAAGCCTTGACGCCGAGTGCAGTCAAGTATTCAGCGTGGCAGGGATCGAGCGGGCGAAAGCGCATTTCCTCGGGCAGCAGTTGGCCGGAAACCGCGTCGCGGCGCGGACTTTGACCTAGCTGCCCGGAATCTATATCGACGATCGATCGCACCTGTACTTGCGCGAACAGTTCGCGGGCGTGAGGGGGAATATCCTCTGCTGGAAAATGCAGTCCCAATAGGGATGGCAAGCGGTTGTCATTAATGGATTCGGCAATCACTTCACCGCTACCGTCGCTATGAAATTTGTAGATTTTTACTCTGTCTGTTCCCAAGAAGGATTGAACTTCCGCTGCTGTTGCGCTCAAAATTTCGGGTAGTTCTAGAGAGCGGCGAATGCGGTTGGCGATGCGTTCGAGCAAATTTGCTCGATCGAACCTCACCTTGACATTTTCGATATTTAATGAGTCCATTATTAATCTTTTGCTTTCCTAGCAATAACCATAAGTTGCCCAAAAGTTTTGTGCCTGTTAAAAAAATCGGCAAGCACAGCCATTTAATAAAATATAAATATCCTGAGGGCGATCGTCGATTATTTTTGCACCGCTAGCGATCTGCCTTAAAATTGCAACTTTCCATTGCAACTTTCCATTGTGTGGGATTAAAACTCTTGTACTTTAAATATAAACTTTGTAGAGCCTGCCTTGCAAGCTTTATACCCGAACCGATTAAAATTGTCAAGTTTCAAGGCTTGCAGAGTCATTGACCGCCACCGATTAATGTCGCGGCGAAATATCTCAGTCATGGATGCCAAAGCTCGCTCAGGAACCAGCTTACTGAAAGAAACAGTATTGTAATTCAAAATGTTGACTCAGAAACCGGGTTTCTACGTTTAGGATTGTATCTGCTGCTGGCCGGCGAGCGAGAACGGTCGATCGACAATCCGCAGCTTTTTCCGATATTATCAGATCAAAAAAAAGCTCCTGCCGTTAAGCAGGAGCCTTTTTCAACTAGACAGTCAAATCAGAAATAAATTCGATCGATTAGTCTAAGTCTGGCATAGAAAGTACCGCTTCATTTTCGCGATCGATACCCTTCTCAAAGCCAGCGACAGCCGCGCGAGCGCGACCAGCGTGCCACAAGTGGCCGACCAAGAAGAAGAAACCCATCACAAAGTGGAAACACGACAGCCAAGAACGAGGAGAAGTGAAGTTAAACGAGTTAACTTCAGTCGCCACACCGCCCACAGAGTTCAAAGAACCCAGAGGAGCGTGAGTCATGTACTCAGCAGCGCGGCGAGCTTGCCAAGGCTGAATGTCATTCTTGATTTTGTTCAAGTCCAAACCGTTAGTACCGCGCAAGGGTTCCAACCAAGGGCCTTGGAAATCCCAGAAACGCATCGTTTCACCGCCGAAAATGATTTCGCCAGTAGGAGAGCGCATCAGGTATTTACCCAGACCGGTGGGGCCTTGTGCAGAACCGACGTTAGCACCCAAGCGTTGGTCGCGGATCAGGAAGGTCAAAGCTTGCGCTTGAGAAGCTTCCGGGCCCGTCGGGCCGTAGAATTCGCTGGGGTAAGCAGTGTTGTTGAACCAGACAAAGCAGCAAGCGATGAAGCCCATCAGGGACAAAGCGCCCAAGCTGTAAGACAGGTAAGCTTCGCCAGACCAGATTAAGGCGCGGCGAGCCCAGCCGAAAGGCTTGGTCAAAATGTGCCAAACACCGCCAGCGATACAAATCAGGCCCAGCCAGATGTGACCGCCAATGATGTCTTCCATGTTGTTGACGCTGACAATCCAGCCTTCGCCACCAAAAGGAGAGCGAACCAAGTAGCCAAAAATCACAGCCGGATTCAGGGTGGGGTTCGTGATAATACGCACGTCGCCGCCGCCCGGAGCCCAAGTGTCATAGACACCGCCGAAGAACATAGCCTTAGCTACCAGCAGCAGAGCGCCGCATCCCAACAGAATCAGGTGGTAGCCGATGATATTGGTCATCTGGTTCTTATCTTTCCAGTCGTAGCCGAAGAACGAAGAGTATTCTTCGAGAACTTCCGGGCCGCGAACGGCGTGATAAATGCCGCCCAAACCGAGAACAGCAGATGAAATCAAGTGAAGAACGCCGACTACGAAGAACGGGAAGATATCCGTAACTTCACCGCCGGGGCCGACGCCCCAACCCAAAGTAGCGATGTGGGGCATCAAGATTAAGCCCTGTTCGTACATGGGCTTTTCTGGGATAAAGTGAGCGACTTCAAACAAAGTCATTGCACCGGCCCAGAACACGATCAAACCAGAGTGAGCGACGTGGGCGCCCAGCAGTTTGCCGGAGAGATTGATTAAACGAGCGTTGCCAGACCACCAAGCGAACCCGGAGGATTCTTGGTCGCGACCGCTTGCGTAGGAATTAGAGAGCGTTACCACCCGGTAGAACCTCCAACGATTTTAGATTTTGGATTTTGGGTTTTTTTGTTCCCTAGTAGGGCACGGGAGAACCGCGCCTGCGCCGGGGAGTAGGGATTTGGATTTCAGATTAGTTTAAAAAAATTAAATTAATCTGAAATCCAAATCCTGCATTTTTTTAAAGTGCGTTACCGCGAGGCAGAACTTCTTCAGGGAAGATGTAGTTTTCGTGAGGTTGGTCTGTCGGAGCCATCCAAGCACGAATGCCTTCGTTAAGCAGAATGTTCTTAGTGTAGAACGTTTCAAACTCAGGATCTTCAGCAGCGCGTAATTCTTGTGATACGAAGTCATAGGCGCGCAGGTTTAATGCTAAACCGACGATGCCAATGGAGCTCATCCACAAGCCTGTGACAGGTACGAACAACATGAAGAAGTGCAACCAGCGCTTGTTGGAGAAGGCAATTCCGAAGATTTGCGACCAAAAGCGGTTGGCTGTCACCATCGAGTAGGTTTCTTCTGACTGAGTGGGGTTGAAGGCGCGGAAGGTGTTTGAGCCTTCGCCGTCTTCAAACAAGGTGTTTTCTACGGTTGCACCGTGGATAGCGCACAACAGCGCGCCGCCCAAGATGCCTGCAACGCCCATCATGTGGAAGGGGTTGAGCGTCCAGTTGTGGAAGCCTTGCAGGAATAACAAAAAGCGGAAAATTGCTGCGACGCCGAAACTGGGGGCGAAGAACCAGCCTGATTGACCCAAGGGGTAAAGCAGGAACACCGACACAAACACGGCGATGGGGCCGGTGAATGCTAGGGCGTTGTAGGGACGGATGCCGACTAAACGGGCGATTTCAATCTGACGCAGGCAAAAGCCGATCAGTGCGAATGCACCGTGGAGGGCGACGAATGTCCACAGCCCACCGAGTTGGAACCAGCGGGTGAAGTCCCACTGTGCTTCCGGGCCCCACAGGAACAGCAGGGAGTGTCCGAGGCTGTTGGCTGGGGTGGAGACTGCTACGGTGAGGAAGTTGGCTCCTTCGAGGTAGGAGCTTGCCAAACCGTGGGTGTACCAGGATGTGACGAAGGTGGTGCCTGTTAACCAGCCACCGATGGCTAGGTAGGCGCAGGGGAATAGCAGGATGCCAGACCAGCCTACGAAGACGAAGCGATCGCGTTTGAGCCAGTCGTCGAGGACATCAAATATGCCTCTTTCGGTCTGGGCGCGTCCGACTGCGATTGTCATTGCGGTAAAATCCTTTTGCTTGTTAAAAGACCAAGGTTTCTAATTAAAGTTAACATAACTATATATTAGAAGTTCATAATTTTTCAACATAATTAGCAGGAGTTGATACACAATGCCGATCAGTCGATCGCGATCTCGTCAGCGAAGCGTGACGCTCGGTGGGCTAATTGAATTAAGATTTGGCTTTAAGGCTGTTTAATTTTATGACTGCAAAAACAATGACCTCGATCGATCCTGTCCTGCGCTACCCGGTTTTGGGCTCCCGCCGCTTCAGCAATTACTGGTGGGCGACGGTGGTCAGCATTGGAGGGACTGGTTTCCTGCTGTCGGGCATTTCCAGCTACTTGCACGTTAACCTACTGCCTTTTGCTGACCCGACTCTGCTTGTTTTCATCCCCCAAGGCATCGCGATGGGTTTCTACGGTGTCTGTGGCGTGCTGTTGGCGCTCTACCTGTGGCTGACTATTCTCTGGGATGTCGGTGGCGGTTACAACGAGTTCGATCGGCAAACTGGTAACATTCGGATCTTTCGCTGGGGTTTTCCCGGCAAAAACCGCAAAGTTGATTTTAATTGCAAGACATCGGAGGTGCAATCTGTGCGGGTGGACATTAAAGAAGGTCTCAATCCCCGCCGCAGTATTTATCTTAAGCTCAAAGACCGCCGTCAGTTTCCCCTGACGAGAGTCGGACAGCCGATTGCTTTGTCTGAAGTGGAAAATCAAGCGGCCGAATTGGCTCGATTTTTGCAAGTTCCTCTAGAAGGACTTTAGAGATTTTAGATTTTAGATTGGTAATGTCTCGTAGTAAGGCCTCGTAGGGTGCTCTTCGGCGCACCTTACCTACCTAATAAGTGAAAAAGATTGATCGGCGAGTAGATCCGTTACCAATTTTTGAATCTATCAATTAAAATCTCTAGTTGCCAAGTCCGTAATAGACTCAAAGTAAAAATACAAATGCAAATGCAAATCAAAATTCAGCGGTGGTTTTTCTCACTTTTAATAATAGGCGCGCTGTTTGTCGGGGGATGCGGTAGTTCCCCTGCTGCAAACTCGACTCCCACACCGAATCCGGCGTCGGGTGAAAGTATTTCTTTGTCTCCGTCTCCCTCTCCTGCGGTTGTGGCGGCGGGTTCGCAATTTAGCAATTTGCCACGCTTGCAAGGAAAAGCAACGGTGGTGATGACGGTTAAAGGTGCTCCAATTACGATCGAACTCGACGGCACAAATGCGCCAATTACTGCTGGCAATTTTGTCGATTTGGTTCAGAAAGGTGTCTACGACGGATTGGTTTTTCACCGAGTCGTGCGGGAACCTCAGCCTTTTGTAGTTCAGGGCGGCGACCCCCAGGGTAAAGACCCTAAATTCCCTACAGCGAGACTGGGAACTGGGGGTTTTATTGACCCAAAAACTTCTACCGAGCGCAGGATTCCTCTGGAAATTAAAGCTAAAGGTGCTGCAAATCCGACTTACAGCCAAACGCTAGAAGAAGCTGGGGTTAAGGAGAAACCCGTGTTGATGCACAGTCGCGGGGCTGTTGCTATGGCTCGATCGCAGAGTCCTGATTCGGCTTCTTCTCAGTTTTACTTTACTTTGACCGATGTGCCGTTTTTGGACGGGAGTTATGCGGTTTTTGGGTACGTGAAGCAAGGGATGGATGTTGTTGATAAGATTGAAGCGGGCGATCGCATTGATAAGGTTACTGTTACTCAGGGCTTGGAAAATTTTAAGGCTGGTAGCTGAAGGTAGTTAACCAATTTTGGATTTTTGATTTTAGATTTGGGATTTTAGACTTTAGATTATCCCCAGGAGAGCGATCCGATGGCTTGTAAATTCGGGATTTGAGATAAGGGAATTGGATTTTAGATTTTAGGTTATCCCTTTTTAATCCAAAATCTAAAATCGTCTGGCCTGATTCTTCTTTTAATCCCAACTCTAAAATCTAAAATCGGCTTAGCTATGGATGTTGTTGTTACGGGAATTGGTCTTGTTTCGGGTTTAGGGACTCTGGAAACAGGCTGGAAAAGACTGCTGTCTGGAGAATCTGGAATCGATCTGCATCAACCTTTTTTAGAACTAGAACGGCGACCTTTGGCTTTAATTAGCACTAAACCTGCCGATTTAATAACTTTAATTCGGCAGGTCTTAACAGATGCTTTGCAAGATGCTAATTTGACTTTGCCTTTGCCGGATTGCGGGATTGCGATCGGTTCTAGCCGCGGTTTCCAGGGAAATTTGGAACAATTGGCGAGGGAAGGAAGAAGGAAGAAGGAAGAAGGAAGAAGGAAGAGGGAAGAGAGAAGGGAATTACCGATTCCAGATTGTCAATTACCGATTCCCAATTCTCAATTTGTGAATTTTTTGCCTCACATGGGGGCGATCGCAGCGGCGAGGGCAATTGGTTCGACGGGGCCGGTATTGGCACCGATGGCTGCTTGTGCGACGGGTATTTGGTCGATCGCCCGTGCTGTTGATTTAATCCGCACTGGTGAGTGTCAGCGGGCGATCGCAGGTGCTGTGGAAGCGCCTATAACACCGCTGACTCTGGCTGGATTTAGCCGGATGGGTGCTTTGGCAAACACTGGGTGCTATCCGTTTGATGAAAATCGAGAAGGCTTTGTGCTCGGTGAAGGCGGGGCTTTATTTGTATTAGAATCTGCCGAGTTGGCAAGGCGTCGTGGCGCTAAAATCTACGGTAGAGTTTCCGGTTTTGGCTTGACAAATGATGCTTGCTATGCTAACTCGCCCGCTCTGGGGGGAAAAAGTACGATCGCGGCGGTAAATCAATGTTTGAAACGGAGCAATTTAGCAGCGGTTGATATAGATTTTATTCATGCTCACGGTACTGCAACTGAGTTAAATGACCGGCACGAAGCACTGTTAATTGAGAAGTTATTTGACCGAGAAGTTGCTGTTAGTTCGACTAAGGGGGCTACGGGTCATACTTTGGGAGCTTCGGGAGCTTTGGGTGTGGCTTTTTGTTTGATGAGTATGAAATATCAGATGTTGCCACCTTGCGTTGGAATGAAAAAACCGGGGTTTGAATTAGATTTTGTTCGCTGTGCGCGATCGGCTATTGTCAGAAATGCGGTTTGTTTGAGTTTTGGCTTTGGCGGGCAGAATGCTGCGATCGTTTTATCGGGCGAGTGTTAATTTTTGCAAACTCGGTCGATCGGCTTTTAAATTACACGATATTTCTACAGTTAAAATCTTCTGAGGTGGCCGGAGAACCCGCCCGCAGAGCCAATTTAAATCTCACAAATAGTACAATATTTATGTATTTTAGTCAATTAACTGAGAATTGTGGTGAGATTGCTGGTGCTGCTGTCCTAGTCTGGCTCTAGATCCCAACGCTGCTCCTTGCGTCAAAGCCTGGCAGGCTAGAAAATAGAGGCCGATTAAAGCAGTATTGTATTTTATTAACGCACCGCTCCCGATCATCGGCACAAATAGAAGAAATAAACTGTTTAAATTAAGCCCCAGGTATTTTCACATGGATCTGGCATCTCATCGATTTATGTCTTATTTTGAACCAGAGCAAGCTGCTCACCTTTGCCAAATAGCTGTAGTGGAGAGTTTTGCGGAGGAAACGTTGGTTTTTGAAGAAGGAGAAACAGCAGATTTTTTATATCTAGTTTTAGAAGGTCAAGTCGAGTTTAGCAAGCGGCTTGAAAACAATAAATATCAAACTGTTGCTGTGGCTAAGCCAGACGATTATTTTGGCGAACTCGGAGTGTTAGACGGAGAACCTCGCAGTGCTAGAGCTGTGGCAGTTGCAGGCTCGACTTTAGCAAAAATAGGCCGTGAAGAACTAATAACAACTCTCCAGTTTGCTAAAGGCAGTTCGGTACTGCAAATGTTTAGTTTCATTACTAAAAATTTACGGGACACCACGGATCAATATGTGAGCCAGTTAGTACACAAACAAAAAATGGTATTAGTAGGAGAAATGGTGAGCACAATTATTCATGATTTTAAAAATCCTTTTACCGGAATTAAACTCTCCACAGAAATGCTCAAAGAAATGCACGAAGATGAGGAAACTCAGGAGTGGTGCGAACTTATTCAATTGCAGGTTCAGCGAATGTTGGGGATGGCTGAAGAAGTATTAGAGTTTTCGCGCGGTAATTATGTATTACATAAAAAACCCATTAATCTAATTCAGACGTTGCAGCAGTTTGAAAAGTTGAACAGAGTTTATTGTGAAGCAGCAAAAGTAAATTTAGCTGTACGGGTGACAGAAGTAATAGTGGAAGCGGATGAAAATAAGATTTTGCGCGTTTTACAAAATTTAGTTGGGAATGCTGTTGAGGCTTTTGGCGGCAGAGGGGGTCGGGTGGAGATTGCGGTGACACAAAGTGAGGAGTGGGGAGAAATTAGCATTTACGATAACGGCCCCGGCATTCCGCCGACAATTAAGGAAAAGTTATTTGAACCGTTTGTGACTTATGGCAAGCGGACTGGTACTGGATTGGGAACGGCGATTGTTAAGTCGATCGTTGAGGCTCACAAAGGGAAAATTACTTATGAGTCAGAGGACGGAAAAGGCACAACTTTTTATATCCGCTTGCCGAAAATCATCGCTTGATTAGCTAGATTTTAAGTAGGTAAGGAGAGATTTACTTAGAAGTTTATCACTCAGCATCAGAGACTTGGTTGATAAGTAGAGATCTTGTTATAAAACAATATTTTTCTACTAAACCTGGTTTAAGAGCGTAAGTCCTAATACGGTGTAGCGACTTGCAGAATCCAGTATAATTGAATTAACGAACTGCTAAAAATTTGATGCCAGTTACTATTCAAACCTTACCCACAGAAGTTATCAATTTAATTGCCGCCGGCGAGGTGATTGACTCGATCGCCGCTGCGGTACGAGAATTAGTTGAAAATTCTCTGGATGCTGGCGCAACCCGCATTGTTGTTTCTGTCTGGCCCGAACAGTGGCGGGTGCAAGTTGCAGATAATGGTACGGGAATGGATCTGGAAAATTTGCAGCAGGCGGCTTCGCCCCACAGTACGAGCAAAATTACCACTGAAGCTGACCTTTACAAAATTGCTACTTTGGGATTTCGTGGGGAAGCTTTGCACAGTTTGGCTCAGTTGGGCTGTTTGGAGGTTTTGAGCCGATCGAATGATTTGGGATTGGGGAATTTTTCGGAAAATCGAGAGTCGCCACCAAACCCCGCCAAATCATCGTTTAACAAGGCGGGAGTTGAAAATGCTCGATCGGGCTGGCGGGTGGTTTACAACAACGCGGGTGTTGCTGTGGAGGTAGAAACAGCGGCGATCGCTCCTGGTACGGTGGTGACTGTTGATAATTTGTTTGGCAATTGGCCGGTGCGCCGCAGTTTTTTGTCACCGACGCAGCAAATGCGATCGATACAATTAACCCTTCAGCAAATTGCTATTTGTCACCCGCACGTTAATTGGCAGTTGCGTCAAGGAAATACGCCTTGTTTGCACGTAACTCCTGGTAGCACAGCGGAACAACTTTTACCTCAATTCGTGCGCGGTGTGCGATCGAGCGATTTGCAGTATTTAAAGTTAGATTTGCCTGCGAGTCCTCCAAATCAGAAAGCAGCAAATTTATTGGTAGAAACTCAACTTGTTGGCGCTACGGTTAAGCATAATTACCAATTACCACTTGCCAATTACCAATTACCACTTGCCAATTCCCAGTTTTTAGAATTAGTAATTGGTTTGCCCGATCGCTGTCACCGCAGGCGGCCGGATTGGGTGAAGGTGGGGGTAAATCGGCGAGTTGTGCGATCGCCCGAATTAGAGCAAACTATTCTCAGCGCCTTTGCCCGCACTTGTCCGCGCGATCGCTATCCCGTGTGTTTTGTTCACCTGCAAATTTCCCCCTCGGAAATCGACTGGAACCGCCACCCGGCTAAAGCAGAAATTTATCTGCATGATCCGAGTTTTTGGCAATCACAAGTTAGCGCGGCAATTGCTCGCGCTTTGCACCTGAATGATGAAGTTTTGCCTGCTGCCCCAATTCCCGATCGAGTGGGAAAATTGCTGAAGGCATCGGAACAAAAAAGTGCTTACAGTGTGGGGATTTCGGCTAGGCAGAATGAGGACGGCGGCGAAGACGCAAAAGGTAATAAAATAGGATTGATGGAATTGAGGGCGATCGCTCAAGTTCACAATACTTACATTGTTGCCGAACATTCCAGCGGAATGTGGTTGGTGGAACAACACATCGCTCACGAGCGAGTTTTGTACGAGCAGTTGTGCGCGGCTTGGCAGCTAAAATGTCTAGAAAAACCAGTGATTCTCAGTCAATTATCTGCACTGCAAATTGAGAATTTATCCCGCTTGGGTTTGGAAGTAGAAACGTTTGGGGAACAGCTATGGGCCGCCCGCGAAGTTCCTGAAGTGTTAGCCGATCGAGATGACTGTGCGGATGCGCTTTTTGAACTCAGTAAAGTAGCCGATTTACAAGCGGCTCAAGTTGCGACTGCTTGCCGTAGTGCTATGCGAAACGGTACTCCTTTGAGTCTCTCCCAAATGCAGAATTTGTTAGATGAATGGCAGCAAACTCGCAATCCGCGCACTTGTCCTCACGGCCGCCCTATCTATTTTGCTTTGGAAGAATCGACTTTGGCTCGGATTTTTCGCCGCAGTTGGGTGATTGGCAAAAGTCACGGGATTTGAAGGTTAAAAGTTAAGCTGTAAGGTGCGCGTTACATACAAGACTGTTTTTTTTGAACCGCAGAGGGCGCAGAGAACGCAGAGAGGAAGAGAAGAGAGATGTTTTTAAAATTTTTTTGGGCAACGGGATATTCGTATAAAATGTCAATTAAAATCAAATAAATCATAAATATGGATTTTCCGATCGCCCGACAACTCTTTTATCAAGAAATAAATCAGCCGGATGGCTCGATCGACCTGGCGAAAGCGGCTCTTTACATGGCTTTGGAAGAATACCCAAATTTAGAGCCAGAGGAATATCTCAACGCTCTCGACACGATCGCAGATGAAGTGCGCGATCGCCTGCCGGCACAGAATTATCCGCTGCGGATTATTCAAACTATTAACGCCTATTTATATGGGGAGTTGCAGTTTTCGGGCAATGATGCTGATTATTACGACCCCGGCAATAGCTTTTTGAATGAAGTGATCGATCGGCGTACTGGCATTCCGATATCTTTATCTCTGGTTTATTTGGAGGTTGCTAAGCGCATTGATTTTCCGATGGTGGGTATTGGGATGCCGGGACATTTTTTAATTAGACCGGATTTTGAAGAGGCTGGCATTTTTGTTGATGCGTTTAACGGCGGCGAGATATTATTTCCTGAAGATTGTCAAGCCCGACTTTCTCAAATTTACGGTCAACCTATGGAGTTGCAGCCGAGTTTTCTCGCTCCGGTAAGTCGCCGACATTTTTTGGGGCGAATGCTGGGAAATCTGAAGGCGATTTACTTGCAACAGCGAGATGCTTTGAGGGTACTCGGAGCGATCGAACGAATTTTGCTGCTGTTTCCCGATGCGCTGGGGGAACGGCGCGATCGCGGAATTCTCTATTATCAACTGGGACGCTTGGTCGAAGCGCGCCACGATTTGGAACTATACCTGAGAAATGCTCCGAATGCTCCTGATGCTGCTAGAATTCGCCAATTGGTCGATCGGCTCGATCGGGATCTTTGAACTTAAATTCGCTATAGCAATCCTTGCAGGAGTCGTAAATTTTTTACCCCACTCCAACCCTCCCCGCGGGTTCGGGGAGGGAGTAAGAAATTCACAAATGATTTAGTCTTGCTATATATGTCCCACAGCACACTATAAGACATATTCAAGTGACACTCAATAAACTGCTGCCCGACGACCAAATTTCGCTTTTATCATTTTTGCAAAGGTATCTAAAATTGTCAAAAGAGTAAGCATAACATATTAATTGTCAATTAACACCTATCTTTTGATAGGTGGAATTTGCTTGACTTGAATGTAGAGTTATAGGTCATTTACGGAAATCCCGATTCGACTTTCCCGACAGATATCCGCACAGATATCCGCACAGACGAGCGATCTAAAAAGTATTTTGACGTAAAGAGGCACAAACTCATGAACTTTCAGTTTCAACAAGGTTATCTCAACGGAATGCAACCGCTGTCAGCCCATTTAACCAAAAGAATGTCAAAGTCTTTATCATTAGGTTTGGCGCTTTTGCTGGGAACAAGTGCAGTATTCCTAAGCAGTGGCAAAGCCTTTGCATTAGATAATGTTACCGTAAAATACGGTGCTGTTGACGTAACATTACCGATGAGCGACTTGCAAAGCTTTGCACAAACTGGCAAAGCATCATCTCAACTGCAAAGCGTTCTGAGTCTTGCCAAACAAACTCCCGAGTCGGTGCGCGAAATATTAACGAGAGAAGTGCCTTTAGATTCTCAATTAGTAGCGCGGCTGGCAAGCACTTATTTTGGGGAAATTGTTTTCAAACAATTGGGGGAGGTTGCTTATACGCCGGCAACTCGGCTGCAAAGCGCGCCGGCCCTGCGCGATGCTTTAGTCGCAGCTTCCAAAGATGGCAAAATATCGCTGATTGAAGTGATGCAAAATTACAGCCCTGCGGCCTTAGAAGTTGATGGCAATCAAGCTATGGCTATCTACGAGCGAGTGATTAAAGATATGCAAGATTTGCAAGCTTTGTATCAGAATTCCCCGGCTTTGCAAAATACCGCCGGCCAAGCGGTGAATTCTGCCAGACAAGTGATTTGTCAACCCAGTCCATCAGGAAGTGGGAAGTAAATAACTGAACTTGGAGGGAATGGGGAATTGGGAATGGGGAATTGGGAAGTTGGTGCTTTTTTTCCTATTAGCTCTTGGTTTTCAGCTATTACAAATTACCCCTACTTCGGCTACGCGAGGGTAAAAGTTCCCCATTACCCCTTACCCATTATACATTACCCATTTTTTGAGATAATTGCTCGGCTACGCGCTTGAGCCGGCGGAGTTGGTCTTTCATGTCTTTCTGCGTCCAAGGGGCTGCAAAGCGATTGAAACCAAATCTAATTAAACGATTGGGAATTTGAAATTCAAAGCGGTTAATCAAGAGAGTTCCTTGGATTTGCGGCTGGCATTCCCAACGATCGCATCCTTTGAAAAATCCGTCAAACCCCCACACAATTAAACCTGGTTGTCGCTCCAACACAACACTCTCCAAAGTGGGTTGCAAAACCGGAACTTGTATGATAAATAAGCTACGACTTCCTACGGCAGTATCCCATTCGCCCTGGGGATCGCAGCGTAGCAAGGGATTGAGCCACTTGTGCATTAAAGTGCGATCGACTATACAACGCTCCACCAGAGTAGCAGCAGCGCGAATTTCAATGGATTGCTCGAAAACTTGACGAATTGACATGAGAACCTGCAACAAGGAGGGGATTACAAAACTTTGCTTACTTTATAGTCCTTTATTTACTTGTAACGTCAATTTTTCCAGAAATAAAAAGATTGACACACTCATAAATACAGTGTATCATCTTGAATTAAAGTATATATACCATTTATGCAGCTAGTTGAAAGGCACGTCATTAAACCAAATCATAGGTTTTATCGAGAAGCCGATCGACTTTCTTGGCTAGGCAAAAATCTTTACAACAACGCTAACTACATCTACCGTCAAAACTTTTTCGCCAGCCAACAAACAAACGCTCTGGCTGTTTATCGGGCGCTCAAAACAAGTCCTGATTACAAAGCACTGTCGGCGAAGGTAGCACAAAACAGGCTCGGCTTAGTCCTCAAAGCATGGACTAGCTATTATCTGGCCCTGCGAAACTATCAGGAAGACCCAACTAAATTTAAAGCAGCACCGCAAATCCCTCATTATCAAGGTTTAACAGAGCGAAAAATAGAGGATGGGCGCTATGTAGTTATATTTAATTGTCAAACTGTCAGCAAAAGAGCCTTAAAAAAAGGATATGTTCGCCCCTCTGGGACTAATATTTGGTTGCCCTCAAGAGTCACCTCGATTCGGGAAATCCGGATTCTTCCCAAAGTAGGTTGTTATGTGGTCGAGGTGCTCTATGAGAAGTTAGAACAGCCTTTACAAGTTAATCAGAGAGTAGCTGTCATCAATTTAGGATTAAACAATCTGGCAACATTAACCTACAATGTTCTTGGGTTAGTACCCACAATCTACGATGGACGGGCTGTTAAGTCCACCAATCACTACTGCAATCAAGTTTCAGCGCCATTAAAATCATTGCTGCCCGTAGCGCAAAAAAACAGTAAAAAACTTGCCCAATTGTGGCACAAGCGTAACTGTAAAGTGGATTACTACCTCCACATGACGAGTTCCGCAGTTATAAAAGAACTCGTCAATCATCAAATGGGCTTGCTGGTTATAGGCTGGAACCAGGATTTTAAAGAGGGGATTAATACGGGTTTGACTAAAAATCAAAATTTTGCCTGTATTCCCCATCGCCGATTTCTGGAAATGTTGCAGTACAAAGGACAACTTGCGGGAATTCAAGTTGTGTTAGTTGAGGAGAGTTACACCTCAAAATGTTCAGCTTTGGAGTGGGAACCAATTCAACAACATTCCGACTACATTGGCAGTAGGGTAAAAAGAGGATTGTTCAGAACCAAAACTGGACGCTTCATAAATGCCCAGGTAAACGGTTGTTTGATTATTGATCCACAAGCAGTCGGAGATGGGTTTATCCCCAATTCGATAGAGGGTTTTGTAGTTAACCCAGTACGATTAAAAGTGTACAAACATTAAATTTAGGCGATGTCTAGATTTTTTGGAACTATTATTAAAGTTTCGTCTTCTCCTTGTCAAATCTGACGTTAACCTGAGAAAAAAATGAATGAAACTTGGCAAGAAATAACTCAACCGATATCGGGTCCCATAGCGGCGTTGTCCGATCGCATTTTGGCCCAGGCGCAGCCCGGGAATGCGCTGACAGATGCCGAACGCGGAATTAACAATTTCCTTCAGGGATCAAACATTGAAAATCTCCTCTGGGCCGTCGGTATCCTGCTCATTGGCTTGATAGTATCAGCCCTCGTCTCATCTGTAGTGGGGGGATTGCTCAAGAAGACTACGATCGACAATCGGCTAGCTGCTTGGATTACCGGGCGCCCGGAAGGAGCTGGAGCCCCGCAAGTGGAAAAATGGATTTCCGCAGCGGTGTTCTGGATCATTTTTATCTTTTTCCTGGTTGCCTTTTTCAACCGCCTGAATCTAACGGCTGTCTCGCAACCCCTCAATACTTTTCTCAATCAAATTACCGGTTTCTTGCCGAAGTTAGCCGGCGCGCTAATTTGGTTGGGGATTGCTTGGCTGTTGGCAACTGTAGCCAAAATGGCCGTATCGCGGGCGATGCGGACTTTTAGCGTGGACGAGCGCTTGAATCAGGAGGTAGGCGCAGCGCCCACTGAGCGCCCTTTGCTGCTGAGCGATACTGTGGCGAATGCGCTGTACTGGTTCATTTTTCTGCTGTTTTTGCCGCTGATTCTCGACTCACTGGAAATGCAGCAGGCTCTGCTGCCAGTGAATAATTTGCTGAACCAAATTCTGGCGGCAATTCCGAAAATTCTGGAAGCTGTGCTGATTGGGTTTGTCGGCTGGCTGCTGGCTATGGTGGTGCGGCGAATTGTCACAAATCTGTTGGCTGCTGCTGGGGCGGACAGTTTGGGCGCTCGGTTTGGAATTTCGCGGACTTCGGGCGGACAATCGCTGTCGTGGATTGTCGGGACGATAGTCTATGTTTTGATTTTGATTCCAACAGCGATCGCAGCTCTGAACGCTTTGGACATTCAGGCGATTTCGCAGCCTGCTGTCGCCATGCTCAACGACATTTTGGGCGCGGTTCCCAAAATCTTCACGGCCGCGCTGATTGTGGCGGTTGCTTACATTTTGGGTCGCTGGATCGCCGATTTGGTGACTAATATCCTGACGGGAATTGGCTTCAACAATGTCTTTTCTTGGTTGGGAGTGCAGCCACCGAAACAGCCGCTGAGGCTACCGCCAAGTTCGATCGATCCTGACGCAACGATTCTTCAGGAACCCGAACTTCCGGCTCGCACGCCTTCTGAGTTTGTCGGCATTGTGGTGCAGGTAGGCATCATGCTGTTTGCTGTGGTGGCGGCTACCGACGTGCTCGGGATTCCAGCGCTGACGGCGATTGTTAGCGGTATTGTGCTGGTTGCAGGTCGCGTGCTAGCTGGTTTGGTGGTATTTGCGATCGGCTTGTATTTGGCGAATCTGGCGTTTAGTTTGATTGCCAGTTCTGGAACTCGCCAAGCGCGACTTTTGGGCCAAGCGGCTCGGATTGCGATTATTGCCTTTGTTTCGGCCTTGGCGCTGCAACAGATGGGCATTGGCAGCGATATTGTCAATTTGGCTTTCGGGCTGCTGCTTGGGGCGATCGCAGTTGGCATTGCTCTAGCTTTTGGTTTGGGCGGGCGCGAGATTGCGGCCGACCAAATTCGCGAATGGTTAGCGTCGTTTAAACAAGATAAGACGCCGCGTTTGTAATTATATAAAATGGCGTTTGTCAAGTACAAACGCCATTTTTTTATGATTAATTTCATTTTGAGGGTCGCGAAGCAATCGCAAAGCCTTTGAATTTGAGGATACAGCTATAGACTGTTCGGATGCAAAGATTGATTCTTGTTTCTGAGCCGATGCCCCTAATTGAGAATGTTAAGAGCTGCGTCGTCGGCCCTAAAACAACAAAACCTTCTCATAGAGAAGGTTTTATCACAATCGGAGCGGCGGGATTTGAACCCACGACCCCTACTACCCCAAAGTAGTGCGCTACCAAGCTGCGCTACGCCCCGACAGCTTTAATAGCTTAGCATAGAATTCCCGAAAAAGTCAAAAAACTTTTAAAACTTTTGCGGCCTGCACCAAAGTCGGAACCGCAGCCGTCGGCCAAAAACCCTCGCACCTTCGGCCAGCATTCAAGATCAATTGCACACTGTAAGCTTCGGGATAGCCTTCCACCTGCACCCACAGCAAGTCGCTTTCGGCTTCAATAGCGATTTTTTCCTCGTCCATTAACTCAGAGGCCATGTGACTCATTGTGCCGGCTAATTGCCCCAACAATCGGCAAAAATCGTTCAACTCAGCCTCCGTGAGTTCGATCGCCCAACCGTCGCCAGCCACCAAACCCTGAAACTCTTCCGCCTCCGGGTTCCATCCCAAACGCCACCCAACACCCGTTTTAATTACACGTTCCACCATTGAGGGATTTTAGATTTTAGATTTTGGATTTTAGATTAGTAGGACTTACCCATAAATACGAAAGAAAACGGGTTTTTTACCTGTGTTAAAGGCTCAAAAGCAATATTTCCGTAAAAAACCAGGTTTCTGTATCCATGAGTATTAAGGTATCAGCAACTTCGCATCTCCCGGCTGTGGCTGCGGTATTTCCGGGGAATTCGATCGCCCTTGTGGTTTTTCCCCCGCCGTCGGTGTGCGCCCACCCCCTGAATTCTCCGTAAAAACATCAACCAAAGCTTGAACCAAAGCATCCCGCTGTACTCTATTTAACCTTTGAATAGCAGCGCGATCCTGTTCCATCGGATTTGATCGCAAAACGTCGTTTCCCGGATAAACGCTTTCCACCAAATAATCGGGAGTCGCCCCCAAATAATCAGCTAAACTCAACTTCCAATCAAAGCGGTAATTGGGTGGTCGTCCTTTGACAAATACGTGATATCGAATCAACCGCCCGACTAAAGTATTGGTAGGATCGACTTTTCCTGTTTCCTTGGAAATGTAGTTATTCTCGATCGGCAAATCCGGCAATTTTTCGTACACCAATTTCCACGCATCTTGCACCCTCACTTGCGACGGCGCAGATTGTTGAGCCACCCGCTGCACTGAGGTAGACTCAGAACTCCGCAGCAGCGAAGGTTCCAAAGCCGACATACTCAGTTCCCCGGATTCCAATACCCAACTCAAAAGCGTGAAAATCGCTACACTCAAAGTAACAAACAGAAAACTTAAGCCCTGCTTTAATCTATTCACGGTTTTGACAAAAATTTGAAAAATAGAATAATTTCATACACTTAGCCGCCAGGAGATGTCCTAGTTTATAATTTTAGGATTTACACTCATCAACCCGGTTTATTAGAAAAATCAGAGGTTTCTTAACCAGGCAGCTAGGAATAAACTGGGTTTCTCGTCCCGTGCGCCCAAGTCTAGTTTGAAAAAGTTGTGAGTTTTGAGTTGACAAAAATTGCTCGCAATTCACCACTCAAAACCCAAAACTTCCGAAGCCTAGATGTCTCCGATAATTTCCGGCTGACTCAGTTCGTCCGACATCTCAAATATCGCCCGCATTACAGGTTTCATTTGATGGTCGTCCATATTGTCAAAATCTTCATAGCGACGGCGTTTTGCGCGGTTCGCCACCTGCACCGTAATCCGATAGCGGTTGGATGCACCGTTAATCAACTCTTCCGCCCGACGGGTAAGCTGAGTTGAATCGAAGGTTGGACGCTTAACCATGAGACTACCTACTTTATGTAATGTTACATTCTAGTCTAGTATGTCAAGATTCATAATTTATTAACTGAGTATTATTGCTTATGCAGGTAGCAACAGCCTATTCCTTTGGTAGCTTGCATCGGGGAAATTCTCATCCCCTCAAATTGGTTGCTTTCGGCGACAGCTTAATCTACGGTTTCGGCGACGGTGTAGGCGGTGGCTGGGTGGAAAGATTGCGGCGCCAGTGGATGTTACCGGAGAGTGCAGGACACGTTTTATACAATTTGGGCGTTCGGGGCGATCGCACCTATCAAGTCTCCCAGCGGCTCGAAAACGAGTTTCGGCACCGGGGCGAACTGAGAAACCGCGTCCCGGATGCGATTATTCTTTCCGTCGGACTCAACGATTCGGCGAGAGTGCAGTCCCCTACCGGGCGCAGCTACACGGATTTTGAACATTTTAAAACTGTTTTGGATAATTTGTTAAACCTGTCCCAACAACTTTGTCCGGTGATATTTGTCGGGATGGTGCCGGTGGATGAAAGTAAAATGCCTTTTCAAGATTGTTTGTATTACAGTCATGCTGACCAATATCGGTATAAAGAGGCAACGAAATTAGCTTGTGAGTTGCGGGGAATTCCCTATCTAGATATTTTTGATAAATGGGTAAATCGGGGCAGTGATTGGTGGCGATCGCGCTTGATTGCAGACGGACTTCATCCCAATGCAGCGGGCTATCAATCTTTATTTGAAGATGTCACAAGTTGGGAGCCTCTCGCCAGCATTAGTCATTAGTTCAGTAGTCATTAGTCCTCAGTAAAAATGAAGTAGGGTGCGTCAACTAGCATTATTTCCGCTACAAACTAAGAATTTCACAACTTACGCACTCCCGCAAAAAACGGTGCGTCCGATTCATACTTTCCGTGCAAATTAAAAATCTCAAACCTGACGAACCCTACCACTGATTGTATTCTTGACCATCAAGTTTCACTTGATAAAATGCTCAGTAACCAGGTGGGTGTTGCAAGCTACCAACCACTTTGTCGAGCGCTTCTGCGATTGCCAACAACTCCATTTCACGCCACCGCTTACCAACAATTTGCATTCCAATCGGTAAACCATTTTGAGTTTGTCCAATTGGAATTACTACGGCAGGATGTCCGCTAAGATTAGAAGGCACGGTGTAAGCGCCGTTTGCCACTGCATGAGGATAGGATCTGCCATTAACATCAACGGCAGTCCAAGGGGGACGATGGGTAAACGCAGCGGTTGCCACAACAGGACAAAGCCATACATCCCACGGTTCTAATGCCTCATCCATATCGGCAGTGAAACGATCCCGCTGTGTGAGTGCCTCGAAATATCCTTTCAAACTTGGATTCAATATCTCAGGTAGGAATCTGCTGAAATCTCCCAATTTTCGGAGTTCCTTGTCGCCTTGGGTTGCGGTGCAGAAGATTAACCCTAAACTACGACGCAGGTTATATCTATCCTGCGGTTGAGCGTAGATAGTGAGGTACAGTGCGATTCGTTGAAACGTGAATCACGGTAATCAATCCGTACATAGCGTTTCCAGCCACAAGGCTGAACTCTCGG
>NZ_JAUBPS010000042.1:0-63415 GCF_036700865.1 Microcoleus sp. S13C4 | reverse complement strand
GTCCTTTTTTTCACATTTTGGCACAAAATGCAAGGGCTAATTGAGAATGGTGCAAGATCTCAGTTTTAACCGACTTTAGCTATGAGACGGGGGTTTTAACCCCCGGCGGACTGTGGGACAAGCGCGAGAACGCTCGATCTGTTCTCTATGCGTCATTTTTAATTGTTAATTATCCTCAAATTCCCAAGCGCTGATACACTAAATCTAAGTGCCTCAATTGATACTGCGGATCGAAACAATCATCAATTTCTTTGGTGGTCATCTTAGCTGTTACCCGATCGTCCTTAGCAATTAAATTGTAGAAATTGCCGCCCGGTTTGTTCCAAGCTTCGTGAGCACAAGATTGCACAACTTTGTATGCGTCTTCACGACTCGTGCCTTTTTCTACTAAGGCTAGCATCACGCGCTGGCTGAAGATGACTCCGCCGTAAAGATTCATGTTTTGCTTCATGTTTTCGGGATAGACTAGCAGGTGTTTTACTAAGTCTGTGGTTTCTACTAACATGAAGTGAGTTACTGTAGAACTGTCGGGCAAAATCATCCGTTCTACGGAACTGTGAGAGATGTCTCGTTCGTGCCAAAGTGCAACGTTTTCTAAGGCTGCGACGGCGTTGGCGCGGACGATTCTCGCCATTCCTGTGAGTCTTTCCGATCGAATCGGGTTGCGTTTGTGGGGCATGGCGGATGAGCCTTTTTGCCCTTTGGAAAAGAATTCTTCGACTTCGAGAACGTCGGTGCGTTGCAGGTTGCGGATTTCTACTGCAAAACGCTCGATCGATGCTGCTAAGAGTGCTAAGGTTTGGACGTATTCGGCGTGTCGATCGCGCGAAATGACTTGAGTGGATGCGGTATCGGGTTCGAGTCCGAGGTTTTGACAGGCGATCGCTTCAATTCGCGGGTCAATATTAGCATAGGTTCCGACTGCGCCGGAGATTTTGCCGACTGCAATGGACGATCGCAAATTCACTAATCGGGCGCGGTTGCGAAAGACTTCGGCCAGCCATCCTGCTAGTTTAAAGCCAAAGGTGATGGGTTCGGCGTGAATTCCGTGCGATCGGCCAACCATGACGGTATTGCGATGCTGTTGAGCCTGATAGCGAATAGCTTGACTCAATTCTTCGACACGTTCTAACAAGATATTGACGCTAGCGACTAATTGCAGCGCCAAAGCAGTATCGAGCACGTCGGAACTGGTTAAGCCGAGGTGAATGTAGCGGCCGGCATCGCCTACATATTCGTTGACATTTGTCAAGAAGGCGATCATGTCGTGGCGGACTTCGGCTTCAATTTCGAGGACTCGTTTGGGGTCAAAATTAGCCTTTGCTTTGATTTCTTCGACTGCGGCGGCGGGGATGTAGCCGAGTTCGGCTTGAGCTTCGCAGACAGCGATTTCTACTTGCAGCCAGCTTTTCAGTTTGGCGGTTTCAGTCCAGATGTTGCCCATTTCGGGCAAAGTGTAGCGCTCTATCACGGTGGGAGTTGGGGAATGCGATCGTCCTATTGTACCTCTGCGAGGCCTCCGTCTTCAGTCGGGATGGGGAATTTCGGGCGATCGAACTTTCCAGATATGTGACACATCGTCCGTAGACCGATCGTCCGCAGAGACTGAAAATTGGCAGATGAGTCGATCGAAACAGAAGATTCTGCGTGTTTTAGGTCATCTTGTAAGACAACTGCCGAGATTAATTTCTCTTTTCCAAAAAATCTATTTTTGTTATATTAGAGCTATCAATAAGTTTAAGGATTTGTTAAATGACATTAATAGCTGCCTTCTACATCAACAATCATCCTGTACTAATAGGAGATGTATTAATAAGTTGTCCAGACCCCTCAGAGCGTATTAATATCCCTACTAATGAAACTATAAAAGAATCTGCTCCTGAAGGTTTATGGTTCGGAATTCGGACACTTCGCCAAAAAGTTAATGTTCTCAGCTCGAATCTAATGATCGCCTGGTGCGGAGATATGTGCGCTGCACACACAATTTTAAAAGAAATTAAAGACCGTAATGACAAAAAAGAATTCACACAAAAATCTTTAAAAGCCTTTTTTGAAAGTGACGAAGCAATAGAGTGGATGGGAAATATAGAGGTTGGTTTTATAGGATATATTATTGATGATGACGGCATAAAACAATTTAATTATTCTTTTAACAAAACAGAAATAAATCAAAAAACAATACCTCCGTATGGGAATACATTAATAGCTGGTTCTGGTAGTAACCACCTAATACATTTATTAGAAGAAATAGTTCAACCAAGACAGCCATCAATACCTAAAAAAAATAGTGAATTCGACGAAGCTGTTATAAACTCGCTAACTATTTGTGGAGCATTATTAGCTACAGATTTTAAGAACATATTATCTGGTTATGGAGGCACGTTTGAAATTGCTACCCTAAACGAACAAGGGATGTTTGAGAAGGTTAATGACATAACTTATTTTCAGTGGTTCGTTTCAAATTGTGAAAGTAGTAACCCCAAACTAGATTTAGTAGGAAAAGCTTATAAGCTAATTTATATCAAGGATATGCTAGTAGTCTATACGCTTTCGATGGTTCAAACCCCCAGGCCATTAATTCGAGATTCCGTTCCTTTAAATTATTATGAATTTCCTATAGATGAGTCTCAATATTATAAAATAACACCCTGCTATAAATACTTCACTCCTAAAGAAATCAAATCTGTGGGTGCTGAAGATGGTATAGAGATTACTTCTCGCTTCAATTGCAATTATTTGTTTCCCATAGAATACAATCTGTCAGGAGAGATTGATTTTGTTCCGGGGAAAAATACAATTTGCAAGTCTCAGCGTTTCGCCGATAAAAATAGCAGCTACATAGTAGAATGTCCAAATGGCTCTCCATCAACTTTAATCATCCGAAATGAAGATTTGGCTTACCTAAAAAATAGCTACAATTCTTTTTGACTCAGGGAATTGTAGAGGAAATGTCGTCACTAAATGGAGAGTAAAAAAGTATATTATTGTGCAATAATTACCATTTTTTGACGACTCTCCAAGCTGTCTACCTAAATACCAACCCGAGTGGAGCTAAACAAATATGCTTATTTAGAATAATGAGTCAACAATATTTTAACACTTTTCAACATTCCATCCCTCTTTTGCTACTTTGGACATAGAAAAAATCTTTCGCCCAAATATGGAATAAGTGCAAAACCGATACACTCTGCTAAACGAGGCGGCACGGCATTGCCAATTTGCCACATTGCCTTTTTCATAGAACCTTCAAAAATAAATGAATCGGGGAAAGTTTGCAATCTAGCCATTTCGCGAGCTGAAATAACGCGGTTGAGATAAGGATGAATATGAGTGCCACCGTGATTTTCTTTAACAGTCATACTGGGTTTTCCCGGATACTGTCGCTTGAAAGCATCGGCGTAGCTTTCATACAAAGAACCGCCTGGTGGAACTTTAGCAAGTCTTTCCATGTACTGAACAGAATGACGAGTCCATTCGTGGTTGATTTCTGGGATGGGAGTATACTCTGGTAAATCATCAATTGCTGACTCAATCGCTTTGTATTGTTCCGGCAACAATTGCGGCTTCGGATAGGGGTTTGGCATCCCGAATCTATTGGCAATAAAAATGGCTCGCGGCCGGATTTGCGGAACTCCATAGGTTGCGGATTCCAGAACAGCAACGGACACATGGGGATAGCCAATTTCCTCAAAAGCCTCGCAAATGGCTTGCTTAACAGATCCTTTTTGTAGAGTCAATATTCCCGGTACGTTTTCCATGACAACATACCAAGGACGTATTTCAGAGACCACGCGGACAAACTCTCTAAATAAGCGATTTCGAGGGTCGTTGGGGTCGCGTTTTCCTGCAACTGAGAAGCCTTGACACGGCGGCCCGCCTACAACAACATGAACTTCTGGCGAACCAATTTCAGCGAGCAACTTTTGGGGATTTAAGTTTTTTATATCGTCGCACAAGTGATGGCAATCGGGAAAGTTTTTTGTATGAGTTGCCGAGGCGATTGGATTAATTTCAACACTCGCTACTGGTCGAAAACCTGCTTGCAATAAACCTTGCGTCATGCCGCCAGCACCGCAAAAAAGATCGACAAATGTATAGTCTGATTTTGGTCGTGACTGAGATTCAATATCAATGAATATCTTGTAGGGATCGCAGTCATTTGCTTCTAGTTCGCGTTGGATGCGTTCGTAACGCCCTAATTTTGCTTTCTTCTGCTTTTTGGCAGGAATTGGTTCTGAGTCATTTGAGAATAAAGACAGTTGTATTGCTTCCATTTTATATTTTTTTACTGCGTTCTATCTGATGTCGCCCATTTCGGGCAGGGTGTAGGGATCGATCGCGCTTGGAGTCGGAGAGTGCGATCGTCTCACACATTGCACCATTCTCGCTTAAAAGGCCCGACGACCTGTTCCACAAAGAGTGAATTTTATTGTGGGGTGAACCCCAGAGCCCGCCCATAACAGGCTGATTGAGAAAGGTGCAAGATGTGAGTTGTAAGGCAGTATTGTCGTCAAAAACCCGGTTTCTGACCACCCGCGCGTCGATTTTCAGCTTTTAGAGAGATGTAAAAACTCGCCCGATCGCTACATTATGATTAACTAGGAACTCAGCAATTTTGGAGAAGAGGTGAATTGAAATTCGTTTCCGACCCGCAAATAAAAGTCAAAATCCGCAAAATGAACGAGCGGGTGCGGTGGCAAGAACAGTCGATCGTCGATCGGGGAATCGACCAAACTCGGATGGTTTTGGAATCTCCAACCACCGACTCTCCAGAGTTTTCGTTTTTAGTCGTAGGCGACAGCGGCACGGGCAATCACCGCGGCTACAATCCCCAGCGGCAGATTGCCGAACTGATGCTCTCCGAACGCGAAACTTGCCGTTTCGTCCTCCACACGGGCGATGTAGTTTATCTCGTCGGTTCCAGCGAATATTACTTGCAAAACTTTATTCGCCCCTACCGAGAATTTATAGTCGGCGGCGAGCATCCCTCTCGGATTGCCTACGATCGCATGGTGTTTAATTTTCCGTTTTTGCCCGTACCGGGAAACCACGACTATTACGACTTGCCGATAGTCTACGGCATTCTGTCGGCGACAGCTTTGCCGCTGCGCCGGCTGTTGGGTTCCAAGTTGGATCTTGATGTCGGCTGGCACGGTTCCGATCGCGGAAATGCCTACGCCAAAGCCTTTCTCGACTACCTGCAAGCTCACAAAATGCCGGGAGAGCTCGATCGCCACCTAGACGCCCACTACACCGCCAGCAGCAGCACAGGCCGCTGCCTCCGTTACCAACCCGGACGCTTTACCCGCTTACCCAACCGCTACTACACCTTCTGCAGCGGCGGCATAGACTTCTTCGCCCTTGACTCCAACACCTTCAACGAGCCATTGCCGATCCCGAAAACCAAACAGGGCGACATTCGCCGCCAGAATTTGGAACTCGATCGGCAGAAATTGGAACAAGAAAAATTGGCAATGCTCGAAATCTGCGATCGGCTCAACCCCCAAATTCTTGAGGAAGCCGAACAGCTAGACGACTTGGCAGCCAAATTAGAGCAAGTTGACGAAATGCTGATAGATATTGACAAACAACTGTCCCCCGACAAAACGGCCGCCACAGACGTTGAACAGCTCGAATGGCTCAAAAAAAGGCTGATTAACTCTTGGCGCGATTCCGAGGTGCGGGGGCGGGTAATTTACCTGCACCACCCCCCCTACGTGACAGAGGCGACAAAGTGGAATCAAGCTCAAACTTTGGCGGTGCGGTTGCGATTGCGCGAGGTACTTGACGGGGTGGCGGATGCCGTTGGGGATGTGGCGCGGGGGCGTCCGCTAGTAGATTTGGTGCTGACGGGCCACGCCCACTGTTTGGAATACCTGCGGACAGGGAATACCGGCCACGGCGACTCTGGGATTAATTGGCTTGTATGCGGGGGAAGCGGCCACAGTCTCCGCCGCCAGCGCCCGGAAGGGCCGGTGTTGGAGGAAGTATGGAGTCCAGAAGCCGATCGATTGGCGCGTGAGGGCGGGCGATCGCAAAAAGGCGATCGGCGGATAGCGGAATCTTTGCTATTTGTCGGCCGCAGCGGCCAAGGTTCCCACAAACGCCGTCCTTATTCGTGTTTGCGGATTGATGTTCTCGATGGGTGTCCCCCGAAGTTCCGCATCCGACCTTTGATTGTCGAACGATTTGAGGGGAAATGGCAGGATATCTCGATCGAACCTTTTGTGATTTAACTTGAGTTTTTCTGCAAGTATCGAGTCACCTTGAAAAGGTAGACTTTGACCGATTCCCCCGTTTTTAAGGTTAGGGGGAGGGAGAGCCGAATGCTCTCACAAAATACTCGTATTAACTTAATTGAGGAGAAAAATTCAATGATTGCTAACTTAACCGCCACCGGCTGGGAAATTATTTACCACCGCGCCCACGCTTTGCTCGCGGCCCAACTTGGCGGCCAGTGGAAGCGCTCGAAATCTCCGCTTCGCTTATATGAAACCATCGCAGCCATTTCTCATCACGACGATTTAGAGAAAGAGTGGGAAGAACATATATTGACTGAAGCGGGCGCGCCCTTAGATTTTACGTTGCAGACGGAAACGTCTCTGCCGAAAATTAAAGCCATGGCGCAAAATGCGCTATATCGCGGTAGGTGGGTAGCCATGCTGATTTCTATGCACATGAGCTTTCTCAATGAAGGAAAGCGGGGAGAGTCGAAGGAACTCGACGAGTTTTTGGACGAACAACTGGAAAATCAAAAAAAATGGCAAAAAGAGTTGCAAATTTCTGAGGAAGATGCTACAGCAGCTTATGCTTTTTTCCAGTGGTGCGATCGGCTATCATTAATTCTTTGCAGTCGCGAGTTACCCGCCGGAGAACGAGCTTTAGAAATTAGTGTCGGCCCGGACGGTAAGCGCTACGATATTGTACAGAACAGCAACGAACTCGTGACTGTAACTCCTTGGCCTTTTGAAGACGATAAATTTACTGTGAACGTCGAAGCGTGTCATTTGGATCGAGTGCAGTTCGACAGCAACGAGGAAATCAAGGAAGCGCTGCACAAAGCTCCGCGCGAAGTCTTAGAGTGGACTTTTGTCAAGTCTTAATTAAACCTTTGAAAAATAGGTGAGGGTGGTTGTCCGAGTTTGGCGGGCCTTGCATTTGTGTAAACTTAAGGTTACAACCATGTCTAAATCAGGGTTATAGTTGAGTGTTGATTCCCCCTAACCCCCCTTAATAAGGGGGGAGGACAAGAACACTCAAAGTGGGCCTTATTTAGGGGGATTTAGGGCGATCGAAACTTCGATACAAGCGAAAAAAATCGAGGGTTTCAGTTCACCCATTACCCATTACCAATTACCTATTACCAAATATGAACCGTTCAGCTTGCCTAATTTTTAATCCCGTCGCCGGCAACAGTGACCCCGACCAAGACTTAGCTAGAATTCAGGAACTTTTAGAGCCTTTTATTGACTTAGACATTCGGCTGACAACCCCAGAATTAGACGCGGATCAAATCGCCCGCGAAGCAGTTGCTAGGGGAGTTGAGGCAATTATTGCTTCCGGGGGCGACGGCACATTATCCGCAGTTGCTGGGGCGATTGTCAGCACAAATATTCCTTTAGGAATTATTTCGCGGGGAACTGCTAATGCTTTTGCTAATGCTTTAGACATTCCTAATACTATTGACACCGCCTGCGAAAATATTTTGGGAGGGTTGACGCGGGTGGTGGATGCGGCGATTTGCAACGGTGAAATGCCGATGGTTTTGTTAGCTGGAGTGGGCTTTGAGGCAGAAACCGTCGAACTAGCCGATCGCGAAATGAAGAATCGCTGGGGAATGTTGGCTTACATTCTATCGGGAATTAAACAGTTAAACAATTTAGAAAGGTTTGAAGCGGAAATCGAAACCGAGGATAAAATTATCAGCGTTACTGCTGTGGCGGTGACGGTGGCGAATGCAGCGCCGGCTACTTCCATTTTAGCTCAAGGCCCGGCGGGGATTATTTTTGATGACGGCTTGCTGGATGTGACGCTGGTTGCGCCTCAGAATAAAGCAGGGGCGATCGCCGCTTCTTATCATCTATTGCAAACAGCTTTGAGTGGCAATCCTACGGATCGCGACGACATCGGTTATTTGCGGGCAAAAAAAGTAACGATTAGTGCCGATCCGCCTCAAAAAGTGGTTGTAGACGGGGAAATCTTCGGCATGACTCCGGTTTCTATTGAGTGCATCCCGGGAGCTTTAACTATTTTTGTACCGCGAGTTGAAGAAGAGCCAGTCGTGGAAAAACTCACTGGTTTAGCGGATCTCGAAATTACATTGAAACCCATAACTTAAAATTTTTAGCGACACAAACAATAAGAAAGACCGCCCGGGCGGTCTTTAATTTTTAGGCGTCTAAGATTTGGCGAATCCGACGCTCTAAAAGTTCTAGATCGAGTCCACCTTCATCGCGGCTGATGCGGCGGACGGTGACATTGACATTGCTCAAATCTGCCAGTAAATCTTGCAGGATTTCTTGTTGTTGGCGAGCTTGAGTAATTTCGCGCGGTTCTTGCACCAAATCGCGCACGATCGTATCTTCACCGCGCGAAGCAACAATCGGGTCTGCTTCGCCGTCTACGTGGACGAAAGTGCGTCGTCCGGGGCCGCGTTCTGCTTCGATTGGGATTACTGCTGTCACTTTGTCCGATCGTACATATTTGCCAAATCCCAGGTGGACTAAGACCGAAGATTGTATTTTCATAGATAGCAAGTTTTATTTGTTAGTTATCTATATTTTAACTTTTGCATTCAGGATATAACAACTAATATGCTCGTTAATTTTACTACAAAATATGTCGGTTTTTGCTCTCTTTTATTCTTGTCATTCTTTGTAAAATTTGCTAAGCTAATTAACTGAATATAACCTACACACGGGTAGTCAGAAACCGGGTTTTTTCGGAAAATATTTCCTTCCAGCCAGCAGAGTCTGTAAAAACCCGGTTTCTTTTGCCGGAGTGCGTAACTCCTGTTAACATAGAATTAGAGCAATTTACGACCCGCAGCGCATTTCAGGGACACAGCCTACCGATTCTAGATTTGAGCATTACTTCCACGGAAAAACAGGAAAGCCTAAATCATGTTAATTAGTCTCGACTTAGTTATCAGCCTCGTGACGGCAATTCCCTTCGGCACTATCAAAGACAAGTTTCAGCGCAACGAAACAGTCATCAAAATCTTAAAAAGATTTAATCTCGACCCCGATGCTCCGCCCGCAGATTTTAGCGGAGTTTATGTTTATACTTTAGTAGAATACGGCGCTGGCAAACCCAAGCAGATTTTAGAACTGTTTCGCCAAAAAGAGATTGAATCAGCATTTCGCCAAGCCTTCGAGTCCGATAGCCCCGCTATTTTAATTAAAGCAGGCGATGACTATCTGAATGAGAGCGCTTTAGGCAAAGAAATTCGAGATTTAGGCATTGACCCCAGACGGGAATTCATGGCATTTGCCGCTGTGTTTATGGAAGTAGCAAAGCGGACGCGGACGCTGGGAGATGTAATGGTGGGAAATGCGATCGCCTCTTTGCAAAAACGCCTATCTATGGTAATGGATCGCATCGAACGCCTCCCCACACTCGAAGGAATTCGCACCGAATTTGCACGACTGGAATGTGAAGATTATCCCGCACTTCCAGCAGCCGAATCAAGCAATATTCAAAAGTCTAAAGTTTTTATTTTATCGCAACAAGTTCGAGGTTGGTTTGAAACATTAAGTTATAAGTTTGAGCCATATCAAATCTCGGAAGATAACTATTTTGAATGGATTATCAATGTCCCCGTCAGACGCAATCGGTACGATCGCATTTTAGTGCGCGGAATTGCCGGAGAAGCAGGACTCAGAGACATCTCAGCCTTGCGCGAGTCGGTGGAAAAACAGCGCACCGATGAAGGCTGGTTAGTCACTGCCCGCCGCATTAGTAGCGCCGCACGGATTGAAGTAGAAAAAGCCGAAAATAGTAATTTAGCTTGCTATACTTTTGATGAATTACTCGACCAAGATGCCGATTTTACTGCTTATCTGGATTGGCTAGAAACTGAAATCACCAGCCGAGGAATTGATACTAAATATGTGCCGTTAGCTTGTACAAAAGAAGAACTTGACCCCGATACTCAGCGCAAGATAGGCGTGAGTCATTATGGCGATCGAGAGGGCTGGATCGAAGGTTATATTGACCTGTGGTTAGATGACCCAGTTAAAGAACATATTTCTGTTTTAGGAGAATTTGGGACGGGTAAAACTTGGTTTGCGATGCACTATGCTTGGATGGCGCTGCAACGCTACAAAAAAGCTCAAAAGCGCGGCTTAGAACGTCCGCGTTTACCCTTAGTAATTCCTTTGCGAGATTACGCCAAAGCAGTTAGTGTCGAGTCGCTATTTTCCGAGTTTTTCTTTCGGAAGCACGAGATACCTTTGGCGGGTTATTCGGCTTTTGAACAACTCAATCGCATGGGCAAATTTCTGCTGATTTTCGATGGTTTTGATGAAATGGCCGCTAAGTGCGATCGGCAAGAAACCATCAACAACTTCTGGGAACTAGCAAAAGCCGTCGTTCCCGGCGCAAAAGTCATCCTCACTTGCCGTACCGAACACTTTCCTGAAGGCAAGGAAGGACGGGCATTGTTCAATGCAGAACTGCAAGCATCAACAACCATTTTAACTGGCGAAACTCCCCAATTTGAAGTCTTAGAATTAGAGAAATTTAACGACGAGCAAATTGGGCAAGCGCTGTCATTTCAAACAGAAGCCGCGACTGTCGAAAAAGTGATGGGAAACCCGCAACTATTGGATTTAGCGCGTCGCCCGGTGATGACTGAGTTAATTTTGGAAGCATTGCCCGATATTGAAGCTGGAAAACCAGTCGATATGTCGCGGATCTATCTGTATGCGGTGCGGCGGAAGATAGAGAGAGATATTAAAGCAGAACGCACCTTTACTTCGTTAGCAGATAAGCTTTACTTTTTGTGCGAATTGTCTTGGGAAATGCTGTCTACCGACCAAATGAGCCTGAATTATCGCGGTTTTCCCGATCGCATTCGCAACCTGTTTGGTTCCGTCGTCCAAGAGGAAAAAGACTTAGACCACTGGCACTACGACATGATGGGTCAAACGATGCTGATTCGCAATGCAGATGGCGATTATACTCCGGCGCACCGTTCGTTATTAGAGTTTTTTGTCGCTTATAAATTTGCAGCGGAATTGGGAGTTTTGGCCGCAGATTTTACCGAATTAGTTGCGCCTGAACAGTCTTGTTTAGATCGTAATGCAGCGCCTCAAAAATATGCTTGGTCTAATTATTGTCGATTGCAAGCCCAAAAGAGAAATAATGGTGAACTTATTGCGCCTTTGCAGGGATTTGTTGCTGAAGATTTAGGGCAACTTCGCCAGAGTTTCGGACACGCGCCGCTGACAAAAGCAGTAATGGATTTGTTGTTACCAATGGTAGGGGCGGTGTCCTCGTGCCGGCCCTGCCTCGATGTAGGGGCAGCTACGGAGGAATTATTGGAAATTGTGGAAGCAACGCGGGGAAAAACAGAAAGTGAGGTAGGTTATGTGGGAGGGAATGCGGCGACGCTGTTGGTGAAAATCGATCGCACTGCGTTAGAAGCAAAAGACCTTTCTCGTGCGGTTATTTTAGGTGCTGATTTGACAAATGCGGCGCTGCGTCGCGTCAACTTTGCGGAAGCTAATTTGGCTAATTCTGCTTTTACTAAAATCTTCAGCAGCGTGCGATCGGTCATATTTAGTCCCGATGGCAAACTGTTAGCTACAGGTGATACTGATGGCATAGTTCGCTTGTGGGAAGCTAGCAGTTGCAGAGAAATATTGACCTGTAAAGGACATACCAACGTGGTGGAGTCAGTCGCCTTTAGTCCTGACGGTAAGATACTTGCTAGCGGGAGTTATGAAAATACAATCAAGTTATGGGATGTCAAGACTGGTGAATGTTTAAAAGTTTTGCAGGGACATACCGGATCGGTAATGTCAGTCACCTTCAATCCTGATGGAAATATACTCGCTAGCGGGAGTTTTGATGGCGCGATCAGGTTATGGGATATTCACACGGGTGAATGCTGCAAAATTTTGCAAGACCATACTAAAGTTGTATTTTCAGTGGCTTTTCATCCTGCTGGTGAGATGTTAGCCAGTGGAAGTGGCGACACAACAGTAAGGCTGTGGAATGTCGGTACTGGTGAATGCCTCAAAATTTTGTACGGTCATACTAAAAACGTGTTTTCAGTAGCTTTCCATCCTGCGGGTGAAATACTTGCTAGTGGCAGCAGCGAAAAAACAGTGAAACTGTGGGATATCAGTAGCGGTGAATGTCTCAAAACTTTGGAGGGACATGGCGATCGAGTACGGTCAATAGCCTTCAGTCCTTCGGGCGAAATACTCGCAAGTGGAAGTCACGATCGAACTGCAAAGCTGTGGGATATCCGCACTGGAGAATGCTTGAATACTTTGCAAGGACATAGCAATCAAGTAAGGTCAGTCGCCTTCAGTCCAAACGGTGAAATACTTGTTAGCGGTAGTTACGATAAAACGCTGAGGCTGTGGGATATCGACAGCGGTGAATGCTTGAATACACTGCAAGGGCATCGCAATCAAGTAATATCGATCGCCTTCAGTCCAAACGGTAAAATACTTGCTAGCGGCGATGACGAACAAACTGTCAAGCTGTGGGATGTCAGCAGTGGTAAGTGCCTCCAAATTTTGTACGGGCACCTCGATCGGGTAAACTTAGTTGCCTTCAATCCTTCGGGTCAAATACTTGCCAGCGCTAGTTATGACCAAACACTGAAACTGTGGGATATTCGCAGTGGTGAATGCCTTCATACTTTGCCAGAATTTGGCAATGAAACACGATCGATCGCCTTCAGTCCAAATGGTGAAATACTTGCGAGTGCAGGTTATGACCAAACGGTGAGGCTGTGGGATATCGGTACTGGCGAATGCCTCAAAACGTTGCACGGACATAACAATTATGTATACTCGGCTGCTTTCAGTCCTTTGGGCGAGATATTTGCCAGTGAAGGTTTTGACGGAACGGTGAGGCTGTGGGATATCCATACTGGTGAATGCCTCCAAATATTGCAGGGGCATACGGATTGGGTACGCGCGATCGCCTTTAGCCACAACGGTGAAATACTTGCCAGTGGAAGTATCGATCAAACAGTAAGACTATGGGATATCAACAGCGGTGAATGCCTCAATATTTTTCACGGGCATACTGATTGGATACGTTCAGTTGCCTTTAGTTATTCGGGTGAAATAGTTGCTAGTGGAAGTGTAGATGGAACGGTAAGAATATGGGATATCCGTACAGGTAAATGTCTAAAAATTTTGCAAGATCATACCAGTAGAATTAACTCAGTTGCCTTCTGTTCAAATGAAAAAATTATTGCTGCTTGTAGTCGGGATGGCACAATTATACTTTGGGATGTTGAGACGGGTGAGTGCCTCAAAATACTTAAAAGTGACAGACCTTATGAGGAGATGAATATCGCGGGCGTTACGGGTTTAACGGAAGTTGAAAAAGCCACGCTCAAAGCTTTAGGTGCTGTTGAAAATTAATCATCGAAAAGGAGGAAGTATGCAGTCAGCAATACGGATTACAACCAAAGTTCTTGCAGGAAATAAACTTGAAATTCAAGTGCCGCCTGGATCTGTGGGCGAAGAGGTTGAAGTTTTTGTGATTATACCAGAAAAGCCTCAAGGCGGGCGGCGTAAAGTGTTGGAATTGCTTACAGAAATCCGCAGCCGTCATGTTTCCAGAACTGTTGAAGAAATTGACCGGGAACTTCAATAATAAAGAAACTACTGGAACAGTTAAACCTAATTTATTCTATTGCAAATTCACTCAATTTTCGCATATTAGGAGGGTCAAACCCAAGTACAATATCTTGTTTAGGAACTCCCAATTCTACCAGTTCGTTAGCAATACCCACCTCGGTTCCATCTTGCTGAATCCAGATTTTATTGTCCATAATATCCAGGTGCAAAACCGGGCCATAAATGCGCCGCTGATTGCGCCAGCCGACATATACTAATTGATAATGATCGCGCTCGACATCAAAGATAGTTTGAGCCTGAATGCGTTCATCCCAAACAAGACTAGCGTGTTGGGAGAGCAGATTTTGGATGTGCTGCCTATAAAGGTCTACATTTGCCATTGTGCGATCGCCTCTTGGTCTATATCGTAAATCATCAAATGAACTTGATTTTGTTGAACTAAAGACTGAATAAACCCCATTGTGAAAAAACTATCGTAGACATTACTGGGTACTGCCAGGTATAAAATGCGGTCAGTTTCTTGTTGTTGTAAAGCTGCTCGATAACTAATGAACTGTCCTAAAGCTGTGTAAAATTGGGATATTTTGGATGGGCCAATAAAGCTTTTGATTTCAACGGCGATTTTCTGTCCGTCTTTTTCTGCCGCAACCACCTTTTCGGCACCCAAGTCGATGTAAAGTTCGAGAGTTCCTGCCTGTAAAGTGTAGGGATCGTGAGTAATCTGCTATCCATCTTTCTGGAGAGCGATTTTAACGACTTCGTGAAAGGCATCTTTAGCAGGCATGGCTATACTGACTCGTTGTGTTTAATATCTTGGGTAGTTGTTGTATTTTAAGTATATGCGCTATTCATCTAGAACATCACTGACCCACGGGTAGCCAGAAACCGGGTTTTTTTCGAGAATACTTCGTTGAGGCCAGCAGAAACGGCCAAAAACCCGGTTTCTAAAATAGCCTACTGACTAAACTGTTGAGCGTAGTACCCAGCATAGCGGTCGCCCTTTTCCAGCAATTCCTCGTGCGTCCCCGATTCCACAATTCTGCCTTTTTCCAAAACTAAAATGCGATCGGCTCTCCGCACAGTAGCCAAGCGGTGCGCGATAATAAACACAGTGCGATCGCGCATCAATCTTTCCAGCGCTTCTTGCACTAAACCTTCGGATTCCGAATCCAGCGCCGATGTCGCTTCATCCAAAATCAATATTCTCGGATTAAGCAAAACTGCACGGGCGATCGCAATTCTTTGTTTCTGTCCCCCAGATAAATTTACACCCCTTTCTCCTACCCAAGTTTGATAACCGTCGGGAAACTCACTAATAAATTGATGAGCGTTAGCAATTTGCGCCGCTTTTTCAACATCTTTTAGTTCATAATACGATCGCCCAAAAGCAATATTTTGAGCAATCGTACCCGAAAATAAAATAGTTTCTTGCGGTACAATTCCGATTTGCCTCCGCAGAGTATTTAAGGTGACATCTTGAATATCAATACCGTCAATTAAAATCTGTCCCGCTTGGGGATCGTAGAATCTCGGTAACAAGTTTACTAAAGTAGTTTTACCCGCACCGGATGCACCAACAAGGGCAATCATTTCTCCGGGAAGCACCAACAAACTCATGTTTTGCAGAATGGGTGTCTCTGAGTTATAGGCAAAATTAATGTTGCGGTATTCGACTTTGCCTGTAACATGGGGAAGTTCGATCGCCCCAGGCTTTTCGACTACTGTGGGTTCAATTGCTAATAATTCAAAAATGCGATCGCTAGAAGCTTCTCCCTGCTTAAAATCCCCGTAATTAGCAGTTGTAATAGCGATGGGGTCAATTAAAAGTGCCACCCCTGCGATATAACTGATAAATTGAGTACCTGTGAGGTTTCCTTGAGAAATTTGCCAACCTCCTAGGAAAAAGAGCAAAATTACGCTCATCGCTTCCAGAAAGCCAACTACAACGAACTGAAGTGCTTTTACTCGTTCGGACAAATACTTAGCGCGGCGGTTTTGTTCTGCTTCTTCTGCAAAGCGGGCAATTTCGTAGTCTTCAGCCACAAATGCTTTGATTAAACGAATGCCGCTGAATACTTCTGTCAGCAACGCGGATAAATCAGAGATACGATTTTGACTTTGCCGCGAGTAACTTAGCAGTTTCTCGCCAAACCAACCAATTAAAATAGCCATCAGCGGTGCAATAATTAATGCACCCAAGGTTAATTGCCAGTTGAGATAAATCATATATCCCAGGACGGCAATTAGCTGCAAAACACAAGGGATAAATTGATGAAAAAATTTATTTACTACTTCGCCAATGCGGTCAATATCTTCGGTGAGGCGGTAGGATAAGTCTCCGGTTTTGGCAGTTTCAAAGTAGCCGAGATTGAGAGTTTGAAGATGGGAGTAGACTTTTTTGCGAATTTCTAAAGCAATAGTCAAAGCAGCTTTGGCCATCAGCGTATCTTGACCATACTGGGCTGTACCGCGAATTAGAAATATAATGGCACTGAGTGCAGCAATTTGAGCAAACCCTTGTAAATCTCCTTTGCCTATAAATTTTGCTGTTTCGCCAACTAGCCACGCTATAATTGGCCAAAATATGGTAAATACTACGGTACAAGCTAATGCTTTACCGATGGTTTGTTTTTGGGGACGGAGGTAGGGTAAGATTTGCCAGTATGTCGATCGAGCTTTCAAGATATTTTGCCCTCGCAAGTTCTGTTTTTAGAGATATCTGAGCCAAAATATGATAACAGCGATCGGGCCAATCTCAACCATCATTCTTGACCGTCGGCATGAGTAGCCTCTACCTTAGCCCCCGCTACAACTGCACCCCGAAACGCGGCTGACTGTCCGGGTGCAAGAGTAACTGGTTCAGCGTAGATAAATCCGTTGTCAATTAAATTGCCTGACTCGTCCAAAACTTCATAATTGACTTTGACATTCTTGATTATTTTGCAGCCTTGATTAAGCACTTGACCGCTGAAAAACTTGCCGTCATAATTTGCCGCCGCAATTGACACTTTTGCAGAAACGTTGGAACCGGAAATACAAGTTTGGGAAGTTCCAGAAGCTGGCTTTTTATCGCACAATTTGCCCAAGTCTACTGTTTTGCCGTCGGGGGTTTTCATGTAGCAAAAAGGTTCATCAACTGGTGAATTTTGAGCAAGTGTATTTGTAAAGTCTGTAAGCAAAGGGCGAGCCGATATCGGCGACATTAGCAAACTAGATAAAGCTAGTGTTAAAGGTAAAACAATCATGTTTTTTGGCAAGAATTTGTACATAATAATTCACATAAATTTTACGTTTGCATATCTCTCTGTATGGTGTACCTTACGACTAATTTAAATTTTTGGGCGGGCTATAAGCCCACCCCACAAGAATTAGATGCACGGGCTAGGAGCAACGGCCCACAAGAATTTAGATGCGGGCCTTACGAGATTATCTAATACTCGGCTTTCTATTCCCAAGATTCCGCGCTCCGGGAATTTTCCGGCTGGGACGGCGACTGTTCAAACTGCTAGCAGTTCGAGCATTCACAGAATCAGCAGCAGGTATCAAACCCAAATCTTGCAAAATTTCAACAGCCGCCCTTTGTCCCGTTTCGCAACCGCCTTCCATGTAACCTTGGTTTTCTAGCGAAGTGTGTTCGCCGGCAAAATATAAATTGCCAACTCGTTCGCCTTCAACCCCGTACATTTGCGTCCACTGTCCGACTAAATAGCAGGCATAAGAACCTTTAGAAAAGCGTTCTCCCGGCCAATAAGCTCGCACAGCTTTGCCCGATCGCAAATTTCTCACTCCGGGAAAAACTCTTTCAAATTGGTTCAAAAATCTTTGTGCTTGGTCTTCTGGAGTTCCGGCACCGATCGACAAACCCTGCTTTCCTCCTGTAAAATTAGTAACTAAACCGTTAGGAGTAGGGGCAAAAGGCGTAGCTTCCCAGGTATTCTGGAATCCTAAATCGCTATAAACAGAAGCAGTCGATCGGTAAAGTTCTCGCCAAATTCGGCTGCGGTAGCCGGTAACTAACTTAGAATTAGTACCGTAACCCAATTGCTCGATCGCCCTACGCTTTGGTTGGGGCAAAGGTACGTTAATTCTAACGTCTCGCAGAGTGCTAAACGGCAAAGTTAACAAAACTCGCTCGTAAGTGCGATCGAACGCGCTTTGCCCCGATCGCAAATTTACCCGATAGCGGCCATCCGGTAAAAGAGTAATCGCTTCCAAAACCGTCCCCGCTTCGATCGAACCCGACAATTGACTTGCTAAACTGTTGATAATTTGACTGTTGCCACCGTCAATTTGATAACGCTCATCGCTGTTGCCGTACAATTCAAAACTGCCAGCTTTAGAACCGATTAAAAACAACAGATTTAACGCCGACTGTTCTTCGGGATCTCGACCGTATTCAGTCGTGTAAGCAATGCGGAGTAACTGCCGGACAATCGTGCTAGTATCAGCTTGGCTTACATATTCAGAGAGCGAAAGATTGTCCAATCTTTCCGCTGCTTCTGTAAAATCTTGATAGCTAATTTCATCGCCAACCGCCTGCAAATCAGCAGTAATTTTACTCGCTAGTGGCGAAAATTCCGCGATTATTTGCTCAAGAGAAAAGCGGCGCCCTTCAAAGAAAAAAGAATCCTTCACCAGTCCATTCTGCACTTGGGCTAAGTCGATCGCGCGCAGGCCCAATTCCGACGCCAGGGAAATCAAAGTAGTGTGGCCGGTGTCAATAAATTCTCCCCCCACATCAGCCGGAATCAGCGTTCCAGCCACCTTGGGTATAGTGCGTATCCGCCCCCCCACGCGGTTAGTTGCCTCGATTATATCGGCGCGCACGCCCCCTTGGCGCAAGCGATAGGCGGCCGTCAAACCCGCAATTCCCGCACCCACAACCAAAATCGGCGATCGTCCGCCCTGTTGAGCAAAAGCTCCCCCACCCTCCCTGGTAAAAGTCGCAGCAGCGACAGCCCCCGCAGCAGCTAAGCCCCCGTGCAGCAAGCGGCGCCGAGATATGGGAGAATTGGGAATGCCAGCGCTCAGCATCCCCAGCAGTTCATCAGCCGGAATGCCCGTTTCCCTTGATTTCTGGGCAATAGTCGCAGCGCGGCGCAGCATTGCCATCAGTGCAGATTTAGCCATAATTAAGACCTCCTCACAAAACAAAACTTTGATGTAAACTGGATTCTCGATCGTGCGATTTCCAGACTAAAGTCCAGAGAGATTTTTTTAATAATGCTAACCCTCAGAACACTGTTCGACAGCAAATTTTATCTCGAAAACAACCCAGATGTCGCCGTAGCAGTTGCCAGAGGCACGGTATCGAGTCCCTTCGATCACTACCGAAAAATTGGCAAATTTGAAAATCGCGACCCGAATGCCCTGTTCGACGCCAGCTATTATTTAGACACCAATACAGATGTAGCGGTATCAGCCAAACTCAATGGCTTTTCAGCAGCAGATCACTTTATTAAATTCGGTCAATTTGAACGACGCAACCCCAACCCTTTCTTCGATGTTGGTTTCTATCTAGCAAGCAACCCAGACGTGCAGACAGCAGTCCAAACAAATCAATTTACCCCATTTGAACACTACTTCAAAGCCGGTCAATTAGAAAACCGCAAAGCCAGCGTTTTCTTCGATCCCAGCTTTTATCTAGAAAAATATCCGCTGGTAGCAGCAGCAGTCAATAGCGGCGCAGTTAAAAGTGCGATCGACCACTACATTCAATTCGGTCAACAAGAAGGACTGTTGAGCGCTATCCCCGATCCCGCCGACAATTTGAACGCAGCAAAAAGCCTGGGTATTCTCACAGACAGTCTAATTGCGAGCGATTTTGTGGGCGCTGCCCAACCAGCCGACATTTACAGTTTCATTCTCAATACTCCCAGCCTTTTCAGTGTCACTGTTGACGGTTTGAGTGCAGATGTTGATGTTGAATTAATTCAAGATCTCAACGGCAACGGCGCAGTTGGATTAGACGATATTATTGCTTCGTCTAACAAGTTAGGCACGTCTTCAGAAACAATTGTCAGCAATGGGCCTTTACCGGCGGGGACTTATTTCGTCCGCGTTTCTCCATTTCAAGGCGATACCAATTATGACTTGAGATTGCTTTCCGCTCCTTCTCCCACGCCGCTTCTATGACATGAGGGTTTACACTCGAAGGCGGTCCAAATCTGAAGGTGGAAGACAGAATGCAGAATTAAATAAAAATTTATAATTAAATTATTCTGCGGGTTTGTCAGTTAGATATTGTCCGGTTAATGACTTATAATATAATTGTTTGTTGTCACCCTCTTAAGAGAAGAGAAGACTTAAGTCCTCACTACAAACCTAATTATAAATTTTTTACCGTACTTGATATTAAAACAAACAATTCTCTCTTCCATCTTCCATCTTCCATGGGGCCGATCTTTCAGTTATTAGTTTCTTACCGCCTGGGAGAGGGCAAAGATTGAACAGGTGTCGGAGGCCAATTAGAGCGACTTCTGGTTAGAGTAGTAGACACCAAAGCATAGCCCAAAACAGCAGGAAGCACGATCGCACTCAGAAACACGATCGCCGCAGCCCAACTCATCGCATTCGAGATCGGGCCGTAATGAGTGCGGTAAGGGTCAAAGGTGGGTAAATTAGGCCTTGGGGCGTCCCGCAGCGCGATCGGACGTTTGAACCGCACTCGCCTGTCGTCCAGCTTTTCTAGCAAAATCCAGCCAACTTCCGCCTCTTCTTGGCACAGCTTGTGAAAAATCGCAGGATTGCGAAACAAATCGTTGCTAGCCCGCACAATCTTGTACTCCCAAACCGTCAAATCAACAGCATTAGGAGCGGGTTTGGGATTGCCATTCGAGGGCGCATTTTCAGGCGCATTAAAATTATCTTCTTGAGATTCGTACCGAGTCAAAACTTCCTCCTCCTCGTTGTATTTTTGCCACGCAGCCAATTGCTCGCGGCTCACCAATACACCCGCGAGCGCCGCCTCCAAGCCGAGACTGCCAACCATCAAACTCCAAATCAGAATTTCAACCATAAAAAGAGTTAAAAATCAAAAACTAGAAAGACTCGCTTTTAACTTTCAATCTTTAATTTTCAAATAGCCTTCCACCACACAATCTGCACCCACTGCGCGCCAAGAAACCCGCTCTAAAGTCAAAGCATCAGTCATTACCGAAAACCCCAAATCTCCTACAGGAGTTGGAGCTCCTTGGCCGCCGACAATTTTAGGAGCAATAAAAGCCATAATTTTTTGAACTGCACCCTCAGCAATTGCCTCGGCCGCCAAAGTGCCGCCACACTCCCAGAGTACAGAAAGAAAAGATCGATCGTACAAATAAGCCATAACATTAGTCGGCGTCAGCGGCGACAATTCCACAACTTCCACCCCTTTTGCGATCAAAAATTCCTGAAATTCCGGGTTAACCCCAGGCTCAGTCAGCACCAAAGTAGCCGCCACAGAGGTTTCCCACAACCAAGCCGACTTCGGCAAATCCAGAGTGCGGCTCATCACCACCCGCAGGGGATTATTCCTATCAGGCTTGTGACTCGTCAGTAGGGGATTGTCCAGACGCACCGTATTTCCCCCAACAATCACAGCATCGCAGCCGACGCGCACCCGGTGTACCTCGCTCCGAGCCTCCTTGCCTGTCACCCAAGCGCTGTGGCCGGTAGTGGTAGCAATTTTACCGTCCAAAGTCATCGCATATTTCAAAATTCCAAAAGGCCGACGGTACAAAATCCGGTGTACAAAAGCCTCGTTGAGTTTCTGGCAAGCTTCCCCTTCCACTCCCGCCACCACTTCAATGCCAGCCTCTCGCAACCGGGCTAGCCCAGTGCCAGCTACCAAAGGATTCGGATCGACCATGCCAGCCACTACTTTTGCCACCTTGGCCTTAACTAAAGCTTCGGAACAGGGGGGAGTCCGGCCGTAGTGGTTGCAGGGTTCCAGGTTCACGTAGACGGTCGCTCCTTCGGCGAGTTCCCCCGCTTCCCGGAGCGCAAAAACTTCGGCGTGAGGTTGACCGGCACCGGGATGAAACCCTTCGCCGACAATCTTGCCGTCTCGAACAATTACAGAACCGACAAGGGGGTTGGGTGCGGTTTTGCCGAGAGCACGGCGAGCCAATTCTATGCAGCGGCGCATCATGGCTCGATCGAACTCTTGAACTTCGCTGTTGTCGAGTTGTTTTGTACCTTGCTGCTGTCGGTTAGCTAAGCTGGCGATCGCTTGAACGTCCGCCGGAAAAGTTTCCATAAGATTTTGGTATGATATCTATCCCTGAGTGTACTGACTTTAATGCTAATTTTGGCTGCGATCCGACGATCGATTGTGGCTGGGGCAAACTGTACGTTACCACTGAGATATTGCACCATTCTCAATTAGCCTTTTATGAACAGGCTTTCGGGCCTGTTCCACAAGAAATCTTTATCTTTTGTGGAACAGGCCCGAAAGCCTGTTGCTGACAATGGTGCAAGATCTGAGTTACCAGGAGTGAAGGGCAATTTAGGCCGATCGACTCAGACGCCCGATGATCGAATAGCTTTAACATGAGGAAAGAATAGCAGGCGCTTGAAAAAACCATGAGTCAGGACATGAAGCGGGAATTTGCCAACCGCGACGAATTAATTGCCTATGTGCGTGAACAGTTCCCCGAAGCCGCCGCCCGGGACAGCAGCGTACCCCCAACCCCAGGCGGGCGGAAAGCAGCCGAGACAGCCCTGCAACAAATTGACCCCAGCAAGTACGCCTCAACCCGCAATTTCCTCAACGGTGCGGTAACGCGCTTGTCGCCCTATTTGCGCTACGGAGTTTTGAGTCTTGCGGAAGTCCGGGATGCCGTACTGGAGAAGGTGCGACATCCAGAAGAGGCTGTAAAACTCGTCAACGAGTTGGGTTGGCGGGATTATTGGCAGCGACTGTACGCCGAATTGGGCAACGGGATTTGGCAAGACCAGGAACCCTACAAAACTGGTTACACTGCTAAAGATTACAGCGAAACTCTGCCACAGGATGTCGTCGAGGGCTCGACTGGTTTGGTTTGCATCGACAGTTTCAGCCGCGAGTTGCGAGAAACTGGTTATTTGCACAACCACCAGCGGATGTGGATGGCCGCTTATCTCGTACACTGGCGGCGCGTTCGTTGGCAAGCCGGAGCTCGCTGGTTTTTGCAACATTTGCTAGATGGAGATCCGGCGAGCAATAATCTTTCTTGGCAGTGGGTAGCCAGCACTTTTAGCCACAAGTCTTATTTTTTTAATCGGGAAAATTTGGAGCGTTACACTAAGGGGGTTTATTGTCGCGATTGTCCTCTTTATGGGCAATGCGATTTTGAGGGAACTTACGAATATTTGGAAGGGAAATTGTTTCCTTCGGGAGAAAAGGTCGATCGTAGCGGTGGTTCTAAAAGTTGGGATCGCCCTAAAAAAGGTCGCAGAAATTAAAAAGTCAGTAGTCAGTAGTCATTAGTCATTAGTCATTAGTTAACAATAAACAGTCAACAGTCAACAGTCAACAGTCAACAATTTATGAACAATCCGATTATTTGGCTGCACGGCGACTGCTTGAGTCCTGAAGGCCCCGCTTTTCAAGCGCACCCAGAGGCAACCGCCATCTGGGTTTGGGATGATGCGCTCATTGATGAATGGCAGTTGAGTCTCAAACGAATGGTGTTTATTTACGAATGTTTGCTGGAGTTGCCGGTAGTTATTCGGCGGGGCGATGTGGCTGCGGAAGTTATCGCTTTTGCGATCGAATCCGGCGCGAATCAAGTGGTGACTGCGGAAAGTCCCAGCCCTCGGTTTCAGGATATTTGCGGGGAAATTAAGCGATCGATCTGTGTCGAAGTTTTGCCACCGGAACCCTTTGTCCGCTACGATGGTTACATTGATTTGAAGCGTTTTTCCCGCTACTGGCGCGTCGCTGAAAAATATGTTTTTTAATTGGGAATTGGGAATTGGGAATTGGAAATAGGAAATTGAAAATAGGTGTTCTTTTCTCTTCTTCCTTCTTCCTTCTTCCCTCTTCCTTCTTCCCTCTTCCTTCTTCCTTCTTCCTTCTTCCTTCAACTCCCCTTCAAACGCTCCAACAGCCATTGAAATCTCGATTCAGCCAAATCGGGATTTTCGACATTTTCCGGGATAGCCCCCTCGTCGTCGGGTTCTTGATATATTAAACCCTCACTATCATCGCCGAAGCGCTGGACTGTACCCCGCAGTCTCGACGAAAGAAATTTGGTAATCGCCCGATAAAACCGCAGGGAAAAAAGCACGTCTTGCTCTAGTTTTTCAGTTAGCAGCCGCCTCGGAATTGACAGGATGAGGCACTCTTCAATTGCCGTGACGCTAGCAGAAGGAAGCCTCCCGTCTACAAAAGACATTTCGCCCAAAACTTCCCCGGAAATAATTTTTCCAATTTCTTTGTCGCCTAAAGAGGATACAGCAACGCTCAAAGTTCCCTCCAGAACTATGTACAGGGCGTCTAAGGGCTTACCTTCGGTGATGAGGGTGGTGCCGGGGAGGATTTGGGTGCGGGTGCCGTTGGCGAGCATCCAATCGATGTCGCGATCGCTCAATTCGCCTAATATGACTAGAACTTTGCTCATAAAGTCAGGTTGAGATGAGATAATTTGTATTTTTTTACTTGTTTAGTTGCGTGCAGTTGTTAGATGGTCAGACCCTGAGCGAAAGCGAAGGCTAAACTTTACAAATAGAACACTAAATTTTACACAATTTTCATAATATTCAGTAATATTGACACGATCGAGCCACAAATATTTCTCGAATCGGTGGTATTATTCTACATTAATTGTCAGGGACTGTGCAGCAGCCGATCGCGTTGTTTTAACTGCACTTGCTTTGGACGGCGGGGGTGGCAAAACTGTTTTGAAAGCTTGTTGTCTCTTGGTTTCGAGCTGGTGCGCCCTCAAAAACCGGATTTTTCCGGCGTGGCTGGGAGTGCAGCGCCCCCAAGTACAGTATTGTAGAATGCAAGCCAGACGCGCGATCGACCCCTCAATTAAACAGGAGCAAGGGTGCAATCATCCCTAGGATTGATTTTTTGCCGATCGATCTGTAAATTACAATTAGCTTCTAAACCCACCGTCCGTTCTTGAATCTAATCAGCTTGAGAGTTGACTATTCAACGGTAAAATGGCAATCTAGGAACAACACAACTCATATTTGTGTCTTTTTTTAGCAAAGCTCTCGACGGTCGCCCTCAAACACTTACACTTTTAACACACCCTTCATTGAGGAGTTTCTATGAATAGTCTATTTTCCAAGTCTACTTTTGCGTTAATAAATCTTGCAGCTTTAGCTGTTTGTTGCAGTACCATGTCAGCGAAAGCTGAAACTGGCAACTTGCCCGATGTCGCTACAACTGCAACAATAGCCGCTCAAAATATTGACCAAACTTCTGAGCCTGTGGCAACTTCAGCAGTTAAACCCGACGCAGAAACAACGGCTAGTAATAAAAAAATTGATTCTATCAGTTGGAGTGAACTAACAGAAGCGGCAGAGCCAGCAGCCTCTGAACCGGCCGCCAACTTGCCAGTATCTATTACTGCACCCGAAAAATCGGCAGCAGCAACATCTGAAATTGCTGGAACAGAAACAGCGCCCAATACCTCCATTGCTGCTGAGACTGAAAAGTCGGAAGAAACCGCTAAAATTGCTGATAATGGTGTCAAAGTGGAGTCAAAAGTCGAGACTGCCAAAAAGAGCGATCGACCTACCTCAATTGTTGCCGAGAGCAATAATCTTGAAGTAACAGCAACGAAGGAAGATAAAGAAGTCAAAACAGCACAAGAATTGTTGAGCAATCCTGTCAGCACTTCCGCCTCAGCTTTGACAAACCAACCGAAAGTTGCTGAAAAACCAGCAACTGCTTCAGAACCAACTAAAAAAGTGGCTCAAGGAACTCAAATCCGACCAGGCCGAGCAACCCGTTCTGGGCCCAGCTACATCGGCATTGGCGGCAATGTAGGTTTTGGCGGAGATTCAGCCTTAGGCGACGGTTCATTTGCGATTATTAGCAAAATCGGTTTGACGAACAATTTGTCGGTGAGACCGACTGTTTTGTTCCGCGACAACTTAACTCTTTTAGTTCCCGTTACCTTCGATTTTGTATCTCAAGAGACCGTCGAAGTCAGCGAAGATTTTGTGATTAGTGCTGCTCCCTATGCAGGTGCTGGCGTGATAGTTACTACCGGGGATGACGGTAATTTTGGCTTCCTGATTTCGGGGGGTGTAGATGTGCCGCTGACGAGAAATTTTACAGCAACAGCGGGACTGAATATTGGTTTTGTTGACGGAGCTGACGTGGGATTGTTAGTCGGTGTCGGCTATACGTTCCCCAATATGACACGGTAGTGTTGCTGTTTGAGCAAACCCAGGACAAATAAATAAATAGGCGCGGGGTTGGCTGTAGGAATACAGTCAACCCTTTTTGATGATGGAAAATCTGCCTATGCGATCAATGTAGGGTGCGCCATAAGCACAGAGCGGTAATGTAGGGTTTGAAATCTTCGTAGAAACCGGGTTTCTTTACTCGTCCTGGACGCACAATCCCGATAGATGAAGGATAATAGGTCGTTTCAGCCATCAATCTAAGTCCAGAAAGCCGGAATATTCATGACAGCGTGCAAGTCTGATAGTTATATAATAGACAGACTAGCCAAGCGTAAAAAGTAGAATCCTATGCCGCAGGGAATCTTCAACAAAATCCTCAATCAGCTTGACACTCTGGAACTGCTAGAACTACAGCAACTAGAGCGCGCTATAGGGATATATCTGGTCCAGAAAGAACAAACTGCTCAACGGACAAAATTGCACCAAGCGCTGTTAACTTCTGGTTTAGTAAAAAAAATCAAGCATTCTTCTGGGAGTCAGCAAACAGAACGGCGACTAATTCAGGTACAGGGCAAGCCTGTTTCTGAGACAATTATTGAGGAACGCCGCTAGATGACAATTTATTTTGTAGATAGCAGTGCGCTGGTCAAACGCTACATTAATGAAATAGGTTCGGCATGGGTTTTGAGTTTGTGCGATCCTGCACTTAACAACGATATATTGATTGCTGCTATTACAAGTGTTGAAATTGTTGCTGCAATTACCAGAAGGTCGCGCGGCCGAAGTATCAATGCGACAGATGCTACAGCAGCGTGCAATCAGTTCAGGAGTGACCTACAATCTGAGTATCAGGTTGTAGAATTCACCGAAAACATTATTAACTCTGCAATGGCATTAGCTGAAACCTACGGATTGCGAGGCTATGATGCTGTGCAGCTAGCAACAGGCTGTGGCATAAATAACCTTTGCACAGCTAACAGTTTGCCTGCGATGACTTTTGTATCTGCTGACGGGGAGCTGAATGCAGCAGCAACAAGTGAGGGTTTGATAGTTGAAAATCCCAACAACTACCCGTAAGGTCGCAAGCCCGTACAGTAAAAACCGCACAAATCTGGTTTGTTGCCAAGTATCGGGATGCTCCCGGATCGATCGCACTTTCTCACCAATCACCCGAAAAAATCGTGACCAAAACAGAAATCTTAGCAGCACTCAAAAATCTGACAGCAGAAGAACGCCTAGAAATCATCGAAACAGCTTCGCGGATGATGCGCGAAGAAATAGAAGAAAAATCCCAGCGCAAAGCTGATAGAAAACGGAGACTCAGAGCCGCAGCCGAAGCAGCAGTCCCCTTGTATGAACCAGGAGGGCCGCTTCACGATTTGTGGTCGCCCGACAGCGAACCGTATTTCGATTCAGAGGAAGAATACCTGAACGCAGGGGTGAAAACTAATGCGTAAGGGCGCAATTTGGCTTGTCAGACTCGATCCAACGGTGGGAGATGAAATCGGCAAAACTAGACCAGTTGTGGTTGTCAGCGATGATGAAGTGGGAAATTTGCGGCTCAAAGTAATTGTTCCAATTACAGCATGGAACGATCTTTTTTCCCCGCTTGATTGGATGGTGCAGCTCGAACCGACATCAGAAAATGGCTTGGCGAAACTTTCCGCCGCCGATGCTTTTCAAGTCCGTTCCGTTTCCCAACAAAGATTTGTCCGACAACTCGGAACCTTGTCCGAGACAATTATGGAAGAAAGTGCAGAAGCACTGACAATTGTTCTGGATCTGGATTGAATAACTAGGCAACAGCGTACAAATAGTGTTATTTATAGATAGATTGTATGGCGCGATGGCCTAAATGATTCCTCTACAACTTACACTCAAAAATTTTCTCAGCTATCGCGAAGCTGCTTTAGACTTTCGCGGCTTGCACACCGCTTGCATTTGCGGGCCTAACGGTGCTGGCAAATCTTCCCTGTTAGAAGCGATGGCCTGGTCACTTTGGGGCTGTTGTCGCAGCGATACGGAAGACGATATCATCCACATCGGCGAAACTGATGTGCGCGTTGATTTCACTTTCTCCACCGGCGGCCAAATCTATCGCGTGATTCGCAACCGCAGGCGTGGACAATCGGGAAGTTTGGAATTTCAAGTTAGCTTGAATTCTGCCGAGAGCGAGGAAAAACTTAATTTTCGCACGCTCACAGACAAAGGTCTGAGAACAACTCAGCAAAAAATCCTCGAACACATCAAACTCGATTACGATACTTTCATCAACTCGGCGTATTTGCGGCAGGGGCGAGCTGATGAATTTATGCTCAAAAAGCCGATCGAACGCAAACAAGTTTTAGCCAACCTGCTCAAGCTCGATCGCTACGATACTTTATCGGAACAAGCCAAGGAAAAGTCGAGAGAATTTAAAGCCCAAGTAGAAGTTCTCAAACACGGCTTGCAGACAACACAAGAGCAACTGCAACAAAAAGAAGCGATCGTTTCAGAACAAACTCAATTGCAGCAAGCAACCGACTTGCTTCAGCAGCAGCAGCAAGCCGACACAACCGAGTTGCAGCAACTTCAACTCCAGCACCACAACCGCCAAACTTGGCAAAAACTCCTTGCTGGACACCAGCAACAGCACTACAATATCACTCAAGAATGCCGCCGCTTGCAGCAAGAACTCAGCGCAGCCAAACAGCAGCAAAATGAGCTGCAAGCCCTCCTAGGGCAAGAAAAGGAAATAACAGCAGGCATCGCGTACTTCCAAAGCTTGCAAGCCACAGAAGAAACTCTGGCTGGCAAATTCAAAGCTAACCAACAAGCCCAAAATCAGCGTCAGCAATTGCAAGAACAGCAACGGCAAGAACTGAGCTTTTTGCAAAGCAAAATTCAGCAGTTACAAGCTCAATTAGAGGTTTTAGAACAAGATGAAAAAGATGTTCTGGAAATTCTCAAACAGCAGCCGGAGGTTGACAAAGGACTCGCGCAGTTGCAAGCAGTTCGATCGCGCCTCAATGAACTAGAGCAACTGCAACTGCAAGTTTCGCCGCTGCTACAACAGCAGCAGCAAAAGCAACAAAAGCTCGATCGCGCCCGCGCCGGTTTAACCGCCCGCTTAGACGAAATCAACCGACAGGTGCAAGTTCAGCAGCAGCAGCGACAGCCGCAATTACAGCAGGAAATCTCGGCCATCGCCAATCAAATTTTGCAGTTGGAAAACAAGCGAGTTTATCAGCAGCGCGTTCGCGAAAAAGGTCAAGAAAGGCACGACTTTCTCGGAAACCTGCAAGCCAAAAGCCGCGACTATCAAACCAGACTCGCCGAGATCGACCAAAAACTGCAACTGCTGCGGAAACATGAAGGAGAAACCAGCGCAGGTGAAGGTAAAGCCTCGAATTTTGCGGAAAACGAGCCATCGAATTCGCCTTTAATGGTGCGGGATGCAAATTTTGGCAATTGTCCTTTGTGCGATCGACCTTTAGACGAACACTACTGGAATTTGGTAGTCACAAAACACCACACCCAACAGCAGGAAATCTGGAACCAACTGTGGGTTGTCCGCGAACAGTTGGCCGTCTCCGAGCGCGAAATTCAAGTTCTCAGACATGAATACCGCGAACTAGAAGAGGAATTAGCGCCCTACCAAGAATTGCGAGAACGTCGCAGCCATTTACAAGCACAATTAGATCGACTCAGCCAAGATGAAAATCGGCTGCAAAGTATGCGTCAAGACGCGGCAGAAATAGAGCGGTTGCTACGCACCGGCGAGTATGCAGCCGATGATTTGGGGGAACTCCAGCAAATCGAACAGCAACTGCAACAGCTCAATTACAGCGATCGCAGCCACTCCCTCGCCCGCAGCGATGAAAAGCGCTTGCGGTGGGCGGAAATTAAGCAAGCTCAAATCAAAGACGCTCACCAGAAACTGAATAAAATTAATGCCCGCCGCCCGGATTTGCAAACTCAATTAGTCACAGTACAGCAACAGTTAGAACAGCAAAAAAATAGCTCGGAAATACAGCAGCAAATTCTGTCTTTAGATAGATACATTGCGGAAGTTGGCTATAATTTGGAACAGCACGAACACGTCCGCAGCGAAATGCGCCGATCGCAGTTTTGGATCGCCCGCGCTGAAAAATTGCGATCGGCAACTGTGCAGTACCCGCAAGTGCAGCAGCGGGTTAATGAAATAGCAAATTCCATCGCAGTGCGCGATCAAGATTTGCAAGCTGTCACCGCTCAAACTTCCGCGATGAACCAGCAATTGCAAGAACATCCCGATCCCACAGCCCGCATAAGTGCCATCGAACAGCAAATGGGTCGCCGCCGCCAGCAGTTAGACCAACATTTGGGAAATCTCGGACGCCTCCAGCAGCAGCAGCAAAATCTGGAAAATCTCCAAGTTCAGCTAGTAGCTCAAAAAGAGCAAATGCAAGTTGCTAAACGCCAGCAGCGAGTTTATCAAGAGTTGGGTCAAGCATTTGGTAAAAACGGCATTCAAGCTTTAATGATTGAAAATGTTTTGCCTCAACTCGAAGCAGAAACTAATCAGATATTGTCGAGATTGAGCGCGAATCAATTGCACGTTCAATTTATTACTCAGCGGGCTGCTGCTTCTAAAAAAGCAACTAAATTGATTGACACTTTAGACATTTTAATTGCTGATGCTCGCGGTACTCGCGCCTACGAAACTTACTCGGGCGGTGAAGCTTTTCGGATTAATTTTGCGATTCGGCTGGCGCTGGCGAGACTGCTGTCTCAGCGGGCGGGTACGGCTTTGCAAATGTTGATTATTGATGAGGGATTTGGGACTCAGGATGCTGAAGGGTGCGATCGGCTGATTGCTGCAATTAATGCGATCGCCTCCGACTTCGCCTGCATCCTCACCGTTACCCATATGCCTCACCTGAAAGAAGCTTTTCAAGCCAGGATTGAAGTAAGCAAAACTGCTCAAGGTTCTTCCATCAGCTTGTCAATTTAAAAGGGTTGACGAGCCGGATGGAAGGAGGAGAAGAAAAAAAGTTAAAAATATCAGTATTTTCCCCCTCTGTTTTCTTTGGACCTTCGGTATTTTCACCTTCTGTTTTCTGGATTAGTGCCTAATGCCTTCGGTTGTACTACTTTCAAACCAAAAGGGAAGTAGGCCCGTGCCCCAAACCATAATGGAATCAGTCCTTGCCAATCTAAAATCTAAAATCTAAAATGGTATTAGTCGTCTCCCCCGTCGGCTTTTTGGGACTGCTGACTTTGTTAAAAAAGCCAAATAAAAAATAAAATTATAGAATAAGAAGGGCTCAAGCTATTTATAATTTTATATTGTTCTGTCCGCTCCCAATGAGTTTGGATATTGCTACAGATGACAACAGACTCTTTTAACCTGTCTCTCCTAGAGCGGGCGATCGCAGCGTCGAGCAACAGCATCCTCATCGCCGATGCTCGCAAGCCTGACACACCTATTATCTACTGCAATCCTGCTTTTGAGAAACTGACCGGTTACAGTGTCGAAGAAGTTATGGGACGCAACTGCCGGTTTTTGCAGGGCCCCGATACCGATCAGGCCGAATTAGACAAACTCCGCAGCAGCTTGCGAGCGGGAACGGAAATTCAGGTAGTTCTCAAAAATTATCGCAAAGACCAAACTCCTTTTTGGAACGAATTAATGGTTTCCCCCATCTTAGACAATGAGGGAAAATTAACTCATTTTATCGGAGTTCAGAACGATATTAGCAAAAGAGTCGCAGCCGAAACAGCCCTCCAAGAAAGCGAAGAAAAATTGCGGGCGATCGCCACTGTGACTCCCGTTCCCATGTCAATTACGCGCCTAGAAGACAGCGTAATTTTGTATGCAAACCCTGCCCTCGGAGAAAGTTTAGGTTTGAGTCCCGAACAACTTATCGGACGCAAAAAAATTGAACTTTATGCCAATATCAATGACCGCCGTCAATTGATAGAATTAGTCAAAGAAAACGGCTTTAGCGACAGCGAAGAAATCTGCCTCAAGAAACCAAACGGCAGTTTGTTTTGGGTAAAAATGTCTATGCGAGCGATTAATTTTAATGGCGAAGTCGCTATTTTATCGGCATTTTACGATATTACCGATCGCGTAGAAGCAGAAACAGCACTACGGCAAAGCGAAGCGAGGTTTCAAAAACTAGCCGCCAACCTTCCCGGAATGATTTATCAATTTCAGTTAGCAGCAGACGGCACTGTGTCATTCCCCTACGTCAGTTCCGGCTGCCGCGAACTCTGGGAATTAGAACCAGAGGTACTCCAAAATTCAGCTATTCCCGCGATCGAAATGATTCATCCAAAGGATGCGCCCAGCTTCCACGAATCAGTTGCTATCTCAGCTAAAACTTTAGAACCTTGGCGGTGGGAAGGCAGATTAGTTTTCCCGGGCGATCGGATTAAGTGGATTAGCGGGGCTTCGCGACCAGAACCGGGCGAAAAAGATAACATTATTTGGGACGGCTTGTTGATTGACATTAGCGATCGCAAACTTGCAGAATCAGCACTGCGACAAAGCGAAGCCAGATTTCAAAAAATGGCCGCCAACGTGCCGGGAATGATTTATCAATACTTGCTACACCCCGACGGTTCCAATGAATTCATTTATGTGAGTTCGGGTTGTCGGGAACTCTACGAATTAGATCCAGAAAAAGTTCAAAACAACTCCGATTTAATGTGGTCAATGGTGCATCCAGAAGACCTAAAAACCCTGTTAGAATCAATCGCAATTTCCGGCAAAACTTTAAAACCTTGGATATATGAAGGGCGGATCGTAACCGGATCGGGAAAACTAAAATGGATTCGCGGCATCGCTCGCCCCGAACTGCAACCGGGTGGCGATATACTGTGGGAAGGAGTGACAATTGACATCAGCGATCGCAAGCTAGCAGAAATCGCCCTCAGCGAGTCAAAAATCGCCCTGCAACAAGCCAATCAAGAACTTGAAAAGCGCGTCCTAGAACGCACGGAGGCCTTGGAAACATCCCAAAAAATGCTGTGGTTGGTAATCAATAACATTCCTCAGTTAATCGCCTGGAAAGATCGAGATTTAGTTTACTTGGGAGGCAACAAAAACTTTGCCAACGTCGCAGGTTTCAATCACCCCAGTGAAATAGCGGGTCTCACCGACTTCGATATGCCTTGGAAGCCCGAAGAAACAGAATTTTTTCGATCCTGCGATCGGCGCATCATGGCAACAAACACCCCCGAATATCACATCATAGAATTCCAAATGCAAGCCGACGGCACCCAGCGCTGTCTGGATACCAATAAAATACCTTTACACGACAATTACGGCAATGTTGTCGGCATTTTGTCGACGTTTGAAGACATCACCGATCGGCTTTCCCTAGCAGCTCAAGTCCGGGCGAGCGAGGAACTATTTCGCACAATTTTTGAAGATGCACCCATCGCTATCTACTTAGCCAACTTAGACGATTACAAGTTAGTGCGAGTCAATAAAACTTACTGCGAAATGCTGGGATATACCGCCGAAGAATTGCTGAGCAAAACATTTATAGAACTTGGGCACCCCGAAGATAATCAAAAAGATCTCCAAGTTGCTGATTCTCTTGAGCGGGGAGAAATTACTAGCTATCAAATTGAAATCCGCCAGCTTGCCGGTACAGGTAAAATTGTTTGGGTAAACGTGACAGCTACTTTGATTCGAGACGCGGAAGGAAAAGCTATTTATAAATTAGGGATGATTGAAAATATAACTAACCGCAAAATTTCCGCCGCCGCACTGCAAGCTTCCGAATCTCAATTAAGAAAACAAGCAGCCCAATTGCAAGAAGCCTACGAACAGCTACAAAACGCTCAAATCCAATTAGTTCAATCAGAAAAAATGTCGAGCCTCGGTCAGATGGTGGCTGGGATTGCCCACGAAATCAACAATCCCGCAACTTTTATTAACGGCAATATTGCTCACACTGACAACTATTTTCACGATTTAGTTGAACTGTTAAGTCTCTACCAGGAACACTACCCGTCCCCAGTGCCTCAGATTGCTAGAAAAATTAAGGACTTAGAGTTAGATTTTCTGAAAGAAGACTTGCCAAAAATGCTAAATTCCATGAGATTAGGAGTAGAAAGAATTAGTAAAATTGTGTTGTCGCTGCGGAACTTTTCGCGACTGGATGAATCAGAAATGAAGTTGGTAGACGTTCATGAAGGAATTGACAGTACACTGTTAATCTTGCAGCACAGATTGCATCAGGCAAGTATAAAAAGCAGGATTGAAGTTATTAAAGAATACGGAAAAATATCCAAAATTTACTGTAGTGCGGGTCAGTTAAACCAGGTATTTCTAAATATTATCAGCAATGCGATCGACGCTCTAGAAAACCAACCGCAACCTCGGACGATCGTGATTCGTACCATCATGAAAAAAGCTGACCTGAAAAGCCACAGTAAAAACCAGGTCAGTGATGGCGATCGTATTGTAATTTGCATCGCCGACAGTGGCCCGGGAATGAGCGAAGACGTTCGCAAGCGGCTATTTGACCCGTTCTTCACTACCAAGCCCGTAGGGGCTGGAACCGGCTTAGGATTATCCATCAGCCATCAGATTGTGGTAGAAAAACATAAGGGAAGCCTGCGGTGCATCTCAGCGCCCGGACAGGGAGCGGAATTCTGGATTGAAATCCCCTGTTGAGCGATCGTCCATTAATCTATAGGCCGAAACAAATCGCACTCAGCGGTGTGCTAATCTGCTGCCCTTATTCGCTAGGCAATTATGCTGAAAAAACTACCTTTATCCTGGTCTCGCTACATTCCAGCCGGGTTGACGCTGGCTTTGGGTGTCGGACTGTCGATCCTGGCATTCGCCTTGGTTTGGGACTGGGAAGACAAGCGCCGCGACTACGAAATGCAGCGCCGCATCGACGATATTTCGATCGGCATCGAACGCCAGCTCAACTCCGACTTAGATACTGTTCTCGCCCTCAGCGACTACATGAAAGCCTTCAGCGCCGTCGAGCGTTCCTCTTTTGCCCGGTTTGTTGCTCGGCCCCTATCCGTCCACCCCAGCCTGCAACTCCTGGCTTGGGCCCCCCGCGTCCCCAATTCGCAGCGGCGCAACTACGAAACCAAAGCTAGAACCGAAACAGAGCCCAGCTTCGAGATTACAGAGCGCGGCCCGCGAGGAGAACTCCGCAAGGCCCTCCAGCGTTCCGAATACTTCCCGGCTTTCTACGTCGAACCACCAGCCGGAAACGAGACAGTATTAGGCTTTGACCTCGCCTCCCACCCAGAAATCCGCGTCGCGCTCGATCGAGGGCGCGATACAGGAGAAATGATGGTCACCAACTACATCGGCTTAACTCATGGCAATTCCCCCGAACAGGGTCTTTTGGGCATAGTTCCGATTTACGAAAACAGCAGTAAACCCACTACCCTGGAATCCCGTCGCCAACTGCTACAAGGATTTGTTCTGGGCGTATTTCGAGACAAAGATATTTTCCAAACCTCTTTAAAAGGACGCAATACTGACTACCTCAATATTTATCTCGTTAGCGAGGCTCCAGACAAGCAAGAAGCACCGTCGCTGTTACCCCAAACGGGGAAACCAGTTCTCAAAAATCTCCCTGCTGAGCGCCAAATTCAGCAATTTGCGGTGCAGTTCCAATCCGCGAGCCAACAAGTGCTTCCAGCATCAGCCAGTGCTGACCGATCCCTGATGCAAAACTGCCCGATTCTTGACAATCCAGGCCCGAACTATACAGCTTGCAGAAGGCGGCTGAAAATTAGCGGCCGCCAGTGGTCTATGTACGTGTCTGCAACGCCGGAAATTCGGAGGATTCGCAAGCACTGGCGCTCTTGGGGAACTCTGACGATGGGGATGCTGTGGACTTTGATTCCGGTGACATATATGCTGACAGCTTTGAGCCGCACCGCCCAAATCGAAAAGCTAGCCCGAGAAAGAATTCGCCAAGCCGAACAGTTGCAGGCTGCTTACCTACAGTTGGAACTCGAACAAGCTAAATCTGAGCAATTGCTGCTGAACGTTTTGCCGGCAGCGATCGCCCTGCGTTTGAAGGACAATGAACACAATATCGCCGAAAGTTTTGCGGAAGTAACTGTGATGTTTGCCGACATTGTGGGGTTTACAGAGCTTTCGTCGAGAATTTCAGCGACGGCGGTGGTGGAAGTGCTCAACGATATTTTTTCGGCTTTTGACCACTTGGCCGATCGCCACGGTTTGGAGAAAATTAAGACTATTGGTGACGCTTACATGGTTGTCGGCGGTTTGCCTACGGCCAGAGAGGATCACGCCGAGGCGGTTGCGAACATGGCGATCGATATGCTGCACGAAATTCGGCTGCTCAGTTTAGAGCATTTGGAACCCTTCAGCATTCGGATTGGGATTAGCAGTGGCCCTGTCGTTGCCGGCGTCATCGGCTTAAAAAAGTTTATTTACGACCTCTGGGGCGACACAGTAAATATTGCTTCGCGCATGGAATCCCACGGGATTACCGGCTGCATTCAAGTCACCGCCGAAACCTACGAGATATTAAAAGATAAATATACTTTTCAGAAGCGCGGTGCCATTCAAATCAAGGGCAAGGGATACATGGTTACTTATTTGCTGACTGGGAAAAAAGATTATTGAGCCCGCGCAAAAACGGATACAAGCCTCGGATTCGCCGATCGACTAAGACTTTCGCTCGCAAAGCTAAGATATGATAAGCTCAAGGTATTCTGTCACGCCTGCACCAAAAAAAGGAAAAACCATGACGACGCTGCTAATTCAAACCGAAAGCGTCCCACTGACGGTTAATTTCCCTGCGATCCAATCGATGACTGTTGAACAGTTTTATGAATTCTGTCTAGTTAATCGCGATTTGAGAATTGAGCGTACAGCTAGTGGGGAAGTTATCATTATGTCACCAGCCTTTTCAGATACAGGGAACCGCAACATTAAAATTGCTCAGCAACTTGCGAACTGGGCAGAACAAGATGGCACAGGTGAAGCGTTTGACTCCAGTGCAGGCTTTACCTTGCCGAATGGAGCAACCCGCTCCCCCGATGCCTCATGGATTAAACTAGAGCGCTGGAATGCCTTAACTGAAGAACAAAAAGCCTCATTCGCACCGATTTGTCCAGACTTTGTGATTGAATTGCGGTCTGCTAGTGACACTCTCAAGGGATTGCAAAACAAGATGCAAGAATATATTAACAACGGTGTATCGCTCGGCTTGTTGATCGATCGCAAAAACAGAAAAGTCTACATCTACCGTCCCGATCGCGAACCTGAAATATTAGATAATCCTGAAACAGTCAGCGGCGATCCAGAGTTACCGGGATTTGTCTTGCGGATGGCCAAAATCTGGTGATTTAGATCGTTACACCATACTCAAAGACATCAATTCATCGGTCATTTCAAAATTAGCCGTCACACTTTGCACGTCGTCCAAATCTTCCAGTGCATCCATTAACTTAAGGAGCGATCGAGCTTTTTCAGGAGTGTCTATTTCCACTGTATTGCTGGGAATCCAGCGAGTTTCCGACTGCAAAACGGCAAGTTTTTTTTGTTTCAAAACATCAGCCAACTGTTCCAAATTAGCCACGCTTGTAAAAACCTCTGCACCTTCAGTATCCTCATCAATTAATATCAAATCATAAGATTCCGCAGCCGCCTCTAGCGACGCTTCAAACAATTGTTCCTCATCAATCGGGCCGCGTACCGTACAAACTCCTTTGTGGTCGAACATCCAGCCCACACAACCAGTTTCGCCCAAGTTGCCGCCATTTTTAGTAAAAGCTTCTCGCAAGTCAGCCGCCGTGCGGTTGCGGTTGTCTGTCAGCGCTTCAATCAGGATAGCAACTCCGCCAACGCCGTAACCTTCGTAGCGAATAGCTTCTAATTCCGAACTACCCCCCGCCAAGCCAGCACCTTTGGCGATCGCCCTTTCTATGTTTTCATTAGGAATATCCGCCGCCTTGGCTTTTTCTATAGCCGTCCGCAGTTGAAAATTGCCAGCGGGATCGGGAACTCCGCTGCGGGCCGCGACAATAATTTCGCGAGATATTCGAGCAAAAACCTTGCCTTTAACGGCATCAACTCTAGCTTTTTGGCGTTTAATATTCGCCCACTTACTGTGTCCAGCCATACCGATTTAAGATTTTCGATTTAAAATGTGCGATCGAGATTAAACAATAACACCCAGAGTCGGACTAATCAGATTAACGTAGGATGCACCTCGGCGCACCTTACACACATAGCATAAAATGCGATTTTTAGCACGAATCTCTACTTTAATTAAACCGGATAACGGCTTCAGAGTCAGTCAGGTGAGAAGTATCGCCATTAAGTGCGATCGACCATTCTCCCTCACCCCGCACCACTTTCACCAAACAGCACAAAGAAGCGTTAATTTCCGTTTCAGCACAGCCCACCAGCCCGATCGCAGTTCCTAAAACCGACGCACCGTGACCTACCAATAACATATCTTCGGGAAACTCAGCCGCGAGGCGTTTAGCAGTTTCCCCCGCCCTTTTGAAACAAGCTTCCCCAGTTTCGGGATAATTAGCAATACCGCCTTTGTAGGAAGCATCAATCCTGGGAAAACGCCTGCACAAAGCTTCGACGGACTCAGTTTCTGGCATTTCTGTCATCCATTCCGGATTCAGCCATTCGCACAGTCCCCACTCTAGTTTAATTGACAAATCGAGAGCTTCGGCCGCGTGATTTGCTGTTTGGACAGTTCGCAGAAAAGGGGAAGCAAAAATATGAGAAATTCCCTCTCCTTTGAGGCGATTGGCGAGTTGTTTAGCTTGAACGTGACCATCTTCGGAAAGGTGGGGATCGTAGCGGCGTTCTGCGGTGAGAAACCAGTCGGGGTTAACGAAGTCGATGCGGTTTCCGTGTCGTGCGATCCAGACTGTTTGTGGCATGAGTTGGTTTGAGTTTTGCTTCTAGATGTAATATTATATCAAAGTTTGTTAAGTGGATTTTTTGCGAAGCTATTGATGAGATTTTTTTTTAAACCGCAGATGCACGCAGATCGACGCAGATGGATGGTAGATTTGGCAAGGAGTTATAGGGTGCGATCGTGTTTTAAGTTTTACAGGGGATTTTGCCATGTATTCAAAATCAGGTACGCGATCGAGCTTTTTATCGATATCTTGAAAAAGTCGCCAAATATCTTCAAAGGCATCTGCGTTAAACTGCGGTTCTCAGATTTAGGAAATAAGTCTACTCACCATATTTTTATTTCATTCCGCGTGGCGCGGACGAAAGTTTGTAGAGCCGCGAATTACATTCGCCCCCTAACTCGCAGCATCTTATTCCCGCCTTTTTGAAACTCATAGGGAGCCTCTTGAATTTCTACACTAAAACTTCTCTTTTTCAATTCTGTGAGAATCGGGTTTAAGTGATCGGATTCCTCCCCGCTAAAACTCTGCAATAGAGGGAATACCCGGACTTCCTTCGCAACACGACACATTTCTGTAATTGCTTCCAGATGAAATTCTTCGGAAAGCAGGTGAGAATAAGCAAATAAGAAATGGCTGCACAAAGCTAAATCGAATTGGCCGTTCTCGAAAGGCAAAACTGGCAGCTCAGCATTCAGGTAGCGGCCTTGCTGCAAGCCTGATGGAAAATCTTCTAAAAATTCCTGCATCGCCTTCATTCGCACTTCGCCTAGCTGGTACGGCGATTCAAAATTATTCCACAGGTAGCCGTCTACATTTGCCTTAACAGCATCAATCACAGTTTGATATGTTTCTTGGATGCGATCGCCAATTTCCCCCGCAGTAAACTGATAAACAGGATCGCAAGAAATTACCTTTTTACCTTGGCGAGTCATTTCGGCATTGAAACTCGCCGGGCCGCCCGCACAATCAAGAATTGCTAGGTTGAGGTCACTTGATGTCAAGCTAAACATTCCTATGTATTCATCCAAGCAGCGTCCCCAGGGAATTACTTTATCCAATTTTAGTGACACTTGTCTTTGTCCCGCAGATAGAATTATCTAATATTTTACCTCAAATTAGGGTGTTTTTTTCCTATCTCCTTTCTGTGGCGGGTTGATTTGTATCCCGAGTTATGTACGAAGAGTTGTGATCAAACGAGATCCTAATCCTGAGAACAGTTGGCGGGCTTTACACTTTCTTTACAAAGAAGGGGCAAAATAGTTAAGTGCGATCGCACAATTTTTATGATTCCACCTGTGGATTTTGCAGCGAACCGAGGCTACACTTGACAGCAGGGAAAATAAACTAAAATCAACTAGCTAAATTGCTCTTGTTCATTGGCAGGCTGCAACCAGGGAAGAAAGATGAAACATACCGTTCAAACCGCTACAAGTCTGAGTTTGTCAGCACTCCTGGTGCTATTGAGTTCGCTACCCAGTAGAGCTCAGTTGCCTGCCATCAGAAATCCTGCGCCCGCTAGGAATCCAAACCAACCGAGAGTACCGCCGCCGCCACCTCCGGGTTCGAGTTTGCCGCCGATCGGCAATCTTGGTTCGCTGACACAAGAAGCAGCTTATACTTTAGGGTCGGGCGATCGCATTGCTTTAGATATCTTCGGCGTCCCTGAATTCAGCAAGGAATATCAAGTGTTAGTTGACGGGACGCTCAATTTGCCAATCATTGGCAGCGTCTCAATTCAAGGGTTGACGCTGCAACAAGCCGCTAACGTGATTACCAAGCGATACGAACCCTTCATCAATGTTCCTGTTGTTACCGTGACTGTGATCGTCGCCCGCCCCCTAAATATAGGTCTTGCCGGCGAAGTTACTCGCCCCGGTTCCTACAAGATTAATCCCACTAGAGAAGGAGGAGGAGTAAAATTCCCGACTTTGATGGAAATGCTGCAACTTGCAAAAGGCGTGACATCAGCAGGAGATATGCGAAATGTCCAAATTCGCCGTCCCCGCAGAGGCGGGCCGGAGCAAGTTACGACTGTTGATTTGCAGGATTTTTTAGAGACGGGAAATTTGCGTCAAGATGTCACCATTCGAGATGGAGATACAATTTTTGTACCCACAGCAAGTGCCCTTAATACTCAAGAAGTCCGTCAAAGAGCCAGTGCTAATTTTTCCGCTGATATTACTAAACCAATTGGCGTGGTAATTGTCGGGGAAGTGAACCGACCGGGGCCTTATACTGTATTTGCTTCGGATGTGCGATCGAGCAACCAACAAACAGAGTTGAGTTTTGTATCTATCGACCAACAGCAAGGAGCAGTTGTAGGCTTACCAACAATAACTAGAGCACTGAAAATTGCTGGTGGTATCACTACAGAAGCTGACATTCGCCGCGTGCAAATCCGCCGCCGAGTCAGAGGTGGCAACGAACAAACTATCATGGTAAATCTGTGGGATTTGCTGCAAAAAGGCGACGCAACTCAAGATATTTTGCTCCAAGAAGGAGATAGCGTCATTATCCCGACGGCAGCTAATGTAGACTTAGCTGAAGTTTCTCAAGTCGCAAATAGCAGTTTTTCTCCGAACGCGATTAGCATCAATATTGTAGGAGAAGTAATTAGACCTGGGGCTTTGCAGGTGCGGCCTAGTACATCCCTGCACCAAGCTTTGCTCACCGCAGGCAGTTTCAATCAATTGCGGGCTAAAAAAGACAAGGTAGAACTATTGCGTTTGAACCCCAACGGTACTGTGTCTCGCCGCACGATAGAGGTGGATTTTGCTCAAGGGTTGAATCCTAATAATAACCCAACTCTTCGCAACAACGATGTGATTCTAGTAGCGCGATCGGGCTATGCTAGGGTAGCAGACAATATCAACAGTTTCTTGCAGCCGATCGCAGGAGCTGCAACGGGGATCAGCGCTGTTACCGGCGTTTTTACTGGGTTTCAAGCAACTATCAACGCTTTTCAAAACTTATTTTTGGGAGGGGATTTCGAGCGTAAGAATCAACTCAGACAGATTCGCGAACAACGTCAAGACAGACAAGAGCAGCGTGAAGACAGACAGCTAGAAAGAGAGATACAGCGTCAAGATAGATTGCAGCAAGCAGAAGACAGAAGACTGCAACTTGAAGACAGACAGCGGCAAATAGATCTTCAGAATCAGCAGCTTCTGATTCAACAGCAGCAACTTCAGCTCCAAAATCAGCAGCCGCAGCAAATTCAGCCACAAACTACGACAACTACTCCTTGATATCTAGTCAGGTAAAATAACCCTTATAAGTTTGTAGTGAGGACTTCAGTCCTCCCTGCAAAAAAATTGGTTGAGGTCGTTGAGTTCCAAACACACGATTAAAGTCCCCAAGGAATTTAAACACATATAGCAATCCTAAGTTATTTTCTAGCTCTGTAAAATCTGAAAGTCTTGCTATACAAGAAGTCTAGGAAGACAAGAGGGCGTTGTGTTGTGAGACTCAGATCGGATTGCTATATTATTTCATAAAAATTGCGAGTTGTTAAGGGAGGATGCACAATATTTAACAAAACTTTTCTGTATATATCTAAACCTTTGGCATTGAGATGAACCCCGTCTATTGTTAAATCTGCATTGAGAGCTTTTTCCTTAAACAATGCTTGTATGCCACTAGATTCCACAGGAATATTTTCGTCTGCCGCTACTTTATCGATGAGAACATTAATTTCGTCTACTCTGGCAATTGTTCCTGCAAATTTAGGATTGTAGCTAGCAGCAAGAGTTGAGTAAAAAGCAGGAATCAGAATAATCTGTTTGGTTCCGAGCGATCGCATCACGGCGATCGCCTGTTTCAAATTGCTGACAAACTGCTCGTCGCTAATGCCGTACATAGCATCATTTGTGCCGATCGCCACAATCGCTTTTTCGCAGGTAAACCGCTGCGGTACTAAAAGTTTAAGCTGTTCTAGCAGCGAAACTGAACTCATCCCTCCGATGGCAAAATTAAAATTTTCTGCTCCCAAAGAGTCTCCCAGAGCCGAGGAAATAGAATCGCCCCACACACACCCTTGATATTGCCGTTCTTTAATTTGTTGTACCTGATTGTACACAGCAACTTGCCACCACAGGGCAGAACTAACTGTATCTCCCGAAGGTTGCGGGTTAGCTAAAACCCGAAAGGGGACGTAAGCCGACAACAACAAAGCCAACACGACGGCAAATAACCTAAATTTAACTTTCATAAAACTTACTGCTACTCTTGCTCCTAGTTTAGTTTATACTATTCCTTTAATCAGCAGTCAGAATTTATGCAAATTTAGCGAAATTGCGATCGTCTTTTCAGGATAATTAATCAACCTTTTCCCCCCAACAACTCCGGCTGCAAAACCTGATTTAATTTGCCACTGCGAAACCCCTCCAAATCCAAAGTCGCGTACATAAAACCAAACTCTTGAAACACCGCCACCAATGCAGGCAAATCCGTATTTACCACAAACTCCTGAATCTCCTCAGCAGGCAACTCAATGCGCGCCGTATCTCCATCCGATCGCACTCGCAAATTTTTCAGTCCCAACTGTCGCAAATAGCGTTCAGCGCGCCCCACTCTTTGCAACTTTCCAACAGTGATTTCTTCGCCGTAAGGAAAGCGCGAACTCAAACAAGGTTGAGCCGGTTTGTCCCACCAAGGCAAACCCAATTCTTTTGCCAATTGCCGCACTTCAAACTTAGTAATTCCTACTTCTGCTAAAGGCGATCGCGCGCCGCGTTCCTTCGCAGCCTGAATTCCGGGACGGTAATCCTTTAAATCGTCAGCATTAACCCCGTCCACCACATAAGGATAACCCTTTGCTAGTGCTAGCGGTTTCAAAGTATCGTGCAGTTCGCTTTTGCAGAAATAGCAGCGGTTAACCGGGTTAGAAGTGTAATTTGGATTTGCCATTTCCTGAGTTTCTACTTCCTGGTGGGCAAGGCCAATTTCTGCTGCTTGAATCCGTGCATCTTCTAAATCTTCTGGCAGTAAAGACGGCGAAACAGCCGTCACTGCCAAAGCGCGATCGCCCAACACATCAAAAGCGATTTTTGCTACCAAAGTGCTGTCAATTCCGCCGGAGTAGGCAATCAAAGCCCGTTCCATCTGTGCGAAAATATCTTGTAATTGTTGGAGTTTTTCTACTAACATAATTTCAACTTTTTGTTAAAAACAGAGAAGTAAGAAAGCAAACTCAAGAAAGAAGGATGAGGAAAGCATATCTCGATCGGGTTCCCTTTTTCCCTCCAACCTGTTCCTTTTTCCGACTTCCATCGGACTTCTAATGCTATTCTGGATCGATACCGAGGGCTGCCAATCGAGCCAAAAGTTCTTGATTTCGCTGTCTTTCCTGTCCCAGCAGCGTCTCGGCTAACTCTTTGTCTTGCTGTTGGCGATCGGCTCGCTGGCGTTCATTTTCTTCCCTTTCTTCCGGCCACAAAAGCAGTTCTCCGCCCGCCGTCCACCAGCGCAGCCAATATCCTGTTCTACCTTCGCGAGTTCCCTGCCACACTCCCAAAAAGAGATTTAATCCAGGTATTAAATAACGGCTGTTTTCATCAGGATTTTGATTTTCATAACGCTCTGATTCAAGCGCATAAACTTCTATTCTGCCTGTATGCGGTCGAAAAATGACATAGCGAGGAACTTTGATTACTTGTTCGTAAAAAAACCACTTGCCGATTTCTTCTGTGTGTTCCACAGAGTATTCGTCGCCGTAAGTAGCTGATAGAAATTCCATCACTACCAAAGGGACTGTTCCTTCGGTATGAGGCGTGTAACTGCGGCGGGGATAGTTGTGAGGCCAAGGTTGAACTGGCTGCACGTACATCCAGTCTGGGGCTTTGCAAATAGTGCGATCGTCCACAGCAGCGCACAAAGCAAAATTAGAAACTATGAGTGCGTCTTCCATTAGTTCGGGGGACTCCACTACAGACTGGCGCAAACCGTTAGAGATTAAAGGATGTTCTATATTTTCCACCTGCTCGTCTGGTAGGATAAAATCATCCGGTAGCAGTGGCCAAGTAATCTTGAGCTGCGATATCGGTTTGTGAATTACAGTAGTCATAAGTCACCTCATTTTACCAATAAAAGTTTGAGTTTTAGTCGAGATGGGCGATCGATAACCTTGTCTATATCTTAGCGCGCTAATTCGATTATAAAAGTGGTTCACAGCATCGGACTTTAGTCCTCTCAATCCTAGGACTAAAGTCCGATGCTGCGAACTGTTTAAAATTCCCGGCGGGAAAATATGGCGATCGCAATTGACAACAGCAGCACCACATACATCAAACCGTAGCCAGCATCTGTAATCAAACCTGCCAAGTAAGGAACTTGTCCGTAAACAGCATCGTTTCTCAAATTGAATCGGGCTAAATCCGGCAAAACCAAATAAAGTCCCATCATCAATTGTTCAATTCCAGGATTTTTAGTTAACTTGCCCAAAGCCACTAAATCCCGCGTCGAATGTCCCATCAAATAAACGCCAAATGTCAGTAAAGTTGCCAGCAGCGAACTGCTAAAAACCCCAAATAAAATCCCGACACCGGCCATTAGACACAGCTCAAACCAGACAAACAACGAAGCGATTAAAATGCTTTCTAAAGGGAAAGGAACGCGGCTCAAACTCAGAATAGCCAGATAGATAACAGTCATTGCTGCTACAAGCACCGCCAGCACCGCCGATAGCCCTAAGTGCTTGCCCACAATTAACTCCGCCCGACTTATCGGCTTAGCAACTAAGAGATAAACAGTCCGCTTTTCAATTTCTTTGTTGACCAATCCGGTAGCCACAAAGACTGTGGCAATTAGACCGAGGAGGCTCATAGCAGCCAAACCGATATCTAAGATAATTTTCTTTTCGGTTGTCGCCGCCAATTCCGGTATCAACCGTACGGACGCGCCCATCAACAGAGCAAAAATAATAATTAAGTAAAGGATGCGATCGCGAATTACTTCCCAAAATACATTGGTCGCGACTGTCAAGATTCTTCTCAAATTCATCTAGTTATTAACCCGCTGAAAAATTTCGCCATATTTTAGGTAAGGAAGAAGGAAGAGGGAAGAAGGAAGAAGGAAGAAGGAAGAAGGCTCTTCGGCTTCGCTCAGAGTAAAAAGAAGGAAGAGGGAAGAGGATCGATGTGAAGATTTTTTCCCTCTCAGACTCTCAGACGCTCCCACTCTCCGACTCTCCCCCTCTCCCGCTATACCGATCGCAATTAGTTAACAGAGACAGAATCAAACTTGACTGTCCCCCGCCGTTCCATCTTTTTTCTGTCCGGGTTGAGAGCGTTTGATCGCATCGCAGGTTACAGTCGCCCTATTTCCTATCTCGAACACCTCGCAAGATTTTGTAAACGAATATATTTCCGGTCTAAAAACCAATCCCAGCCAAGTTGCCTGCATCTCTAACTGATAGCGGGACGCTCCTTGGACGATCGAAGTTTTGACATCCCAGCTCGCATCTTCTGGGACTATCCCAGTTGTTTTTAAAGCTTGATTCCGTAGAAAAAATCGCTCATTGTCAATATCTATTAACATTTGCTCTACCTGCGCCCACGGTTTTGTTCGGGCTTCATTTTGCAGGTATCGCTCCATTGCATTGAGGATGACAACTCCTCGGGAACGATTAATAGTTGGCTGTTGAAATGTCACCACATAATCGCTTTTCCTCAAATCCTGAGATAAAACGCTGGGATACTGTTTTATCCAACCTTGAATTAAAAAGTGAAAAGCAAACCAACAGGAAAACAGCAGGTGAACTAGAGTAATCATCAAAAACTGAGGGCGCACCAACGACCTGATACCTTCCCGTTTTGACTCGCTATTCCAAATCTCTATTGTCGCAAGAACTACTACTGCTATAAGTGGGCCGGATATCCATGCTATTTCCTTCCTATCCGACGGCAATCTTACCAGCAACCACAACCCAATTAAAATGCTTGTCACCCACGGACTCAGACTTACTCCTTTAATCACAAAAGGTTGCTGGCTGGTCAGCAAACCCATTGAAAGTGTAAAAAATAACCAGCTCATATCAAAAAGCAAAGTTCTCGTCCGCCAGTCAGTGACTGCCGCCACTGTCAGCAAAGCTAAAAAGATGCTGAGCAGTAAAGGAGTCTTCCAGTGAACAACTTTAGGCGGAATCATCGCCTTTTGGATTTTTTTATTGGTTTCCCAAAAGTTGTTCGTCAGTTTAGTGAGTTGCTGAGTGACATCTAAAAATTGCTTCATCATAAATTTCAATAGGCGCTTTGCAAAAACAACACGGTTAAAATAACGACATTGCTAACAGTGTGGGCGATTAAAATTCCCCCAAACTGGGTAGTTACTTGAAAAGTTTTTTTGGGAGGACGGCGGGTGAGGGTTGGTGGTCCTAAAAACTGAGGTTTGGAAGCTTTTTTATTGCCGGAAACCATGTTATCTATGAATTCTAATCCCTGCCATTTAGCTAGAAAAGTTACTGCTAATACTGAGAGGGCTATCATAGTTATTGGAGCGTAAACATTATCGCCTCTACCTAATAAAATATAACCGATAAGCTGTTCCCGCAAATCTTTGGTAAGAACGCTTTCAATGCCGAAGAAAACTAACCAGCCTACGCAAGTGCAAGATAGATTGAGGATGGCTGTATATTCAATGCTAGTTTTGGGGCCGAGTTTAAGTAGTTTTTGCAAAAACCACGATTCGATCGCGATCGCCAAAAACATAATTAAAATTTGCACCAAAACAGTCCGAAATGGGAAAACACTCGCAATCATAAGCCTTTAGGTATATCAGTCCGTGTTAAATTTTAATTGTACAGCACAAGCGGAATAATCTTAACCGGAGGTTTGAGTACCTGATTGCTTTAGCTCGCTGCTTAAAAGATTGGGGGTTAGAAGTTATCGTATAATCTGTTGAGATCCGCCAACAGAATGGAAAAATTAAACATTCAAGGCGCGCGATCGAATACCCACCCCGCTACAGACTCAAACAACTGCTGATTATGGTAAGGAATGGCATTGGTATTCGGACAGCCTCATCCCGGTCGGAACGCGCCGCGGGTCAGATTCACGTCTACGACGGCGCTGGTAAAGGCAAGTCTCAGGCAGCTTTGGGAGTAGTGTTGCGGTCGATCGGGCTGGGTATTAATTCTGACTCGCCCACGCGAGTCTTGTTGCTGCGCTTTCTCAAAGGCCCCGGCCGCTCCTACGACGAAGACGGGGCAATAGAAGCCTTGCAACGGGCATTTCCCCACTTGATCGACCAAGTGCGTACTGGCAGAGCCGAATATTTTGGGGCCGAAGCAATCACCCGCTTCGATCGCGCCGAAGCTCAGCGAGGATGGGATATCGCCAAAGGAGCGATCGCCAGCGAACTTTATTCCGTCGTAGTGCTAGACGAACTAAACCCCGTATTGGACTTGGGTTTGCTGCCAGTTGACGAAGTAGTCCAAACCCTCAAAAACAAACCAGAATATTTAGAAGTCATCGCCACAGGCCGAGCGGCCCCGGAAGCTTTGCTGGAGATTGCCGACTTACACTCAGAAATGAAACCCCACTATCACCCCGCAGCGGCAGAGCATCATATTTCCGGTATCGAAATATACACGGGAGCGGGGAAAGGCAAGTCTACGAGCGCTTTGGGCAAAGCTTTGCAGGCAATAGGTAGGGGTATCAGTCAAGACCAATCTCACCGGGTGTTAATCGTGCAGTGGCTAAAAGGTGGCACGGGTTATACAGAAGATGCGGCGATCGCAGCTTTGCGCCAAAGCTATCCGCAGCTAGTAGACCACCAGCGGTGCGGCCGAGATGCTATAGTTTGGCGGGGGCAACAGCAAGAGCTAGACTGCATAGAAGCAGAACGCGGCTGGGAAATCGCCAAATGTGCGATCGCCAGCGGCTGGTACAAAACGATTATTCTCGACGAACTCAATCCCACAGTAGACTTAGAACTGCTGCCGGTAGAGCCGATCGTAGAAGCCCTGCTACGCAAGCCGCGGGATACAGAAATTATTATCACCGGGCGCTGCCACAAACCCCATGCTTACTTTGACTTGGCAAGCGTACACTCCGAGGTATACTGTCACAAACACTACGGCGATCGGGGCGTAGAACTAAAGCGGGGCGTAGACTTTTAAAGCCCGGAGCGGTACGGAGTTCAATCCGGGCCAGAATTATTAAATGACGGCCCTACCTGGAAAACCGGAAATTGCCACAAAGCCTTGTTACCAAGTAACAAATCTCCCAATTTCCCTTGTCTTCCCGATCACCCAGATCTGCCTTTTTTAATCTTTAATTTCCTCCCCAGGACGCGATCCCCGACCGCCAATCCAGAATGGAACATTAAGAATATGAGCCGCGTCTTATGGAGCGTGAGCACCTGAGACAGTGCACCAGGATTATTAAAGGGTGAAGACTTTGAAAATAAAAGCTTACAAGCAAAAAATCCGCGAGGGAGAAAGTCTAGACAGGGTTAACGCCAGTAGGCTAGACTTGCGGCTGGCAAACAGGTTAAACTACAGCGGAATCCAAACATTCGGTGTTCTAGGCAGTGTCTGTAGTCGCACCAGCGATGACCAACAAGTAGAGGAGTGAAGCTTTATGACAACGTTAGATGACAATCCTAATCAACTAGATTTAAACCTTCCGGGACTAGGCCCGGATACAGTATTGGCCGGAGCTGGGGCGGATTTCGTTAGAACTTCCACCCTGGGCGGCAGCTTAATATTTGGCCAAGCCGATAACGATACTCTGATTTCAGTTGGTCCGAACGATACCATATACGGTGGCGACGACGAAGATTCAATCAGATCTCAGCGCACTCCGGCTTTGCTGTTTGGCGACGCAGGCTCGGACACCATAGTCGCCGAAGCCCAGGCTACCATAGCCGGCGGCGAGGGAGCAGACTTCCTCCAAGGTACAGTCGAAGCTAACCTGATTTTTGGTAATCAGGACGAAGATACGCTGCTGGGAGGGGCGCAGAGAAGAGACTCCCTCTACGGTGGCAAGGGTAATGACGCGATCGGCTTCTTCATCGCAGGCGGTGGCAACAACCTCTCTTTAGAGGGTGGTTTGGGTATTGGCTTCGCTGGCAATGAAGGCAGCAACTACTTGCGGGGTGATAATGGCGACGACTTGGTTGTAGGTATCAATGTAAGAGACACTCTCTTTGGCGGTAAAGGCAACGATACCCTAAGAGGTGTGGCCAGCAACAGCTACCTGTCGGGCGATAATGACGACGACATCTTATTCATTACGAACAGTACGCAAAGCAGCCCATTTACCTCCTCCGTCATTACGATCGGCATTGAGAGAACCACCTTGATTGGCGGTGGCGGCAACGATTCTCTCAACGGCGCGATCGGCGACTTTGGCGGCGGCCGAAACTTCTTTGACGGTGCCGACGGTAACGACACGATCAACGTTTTTGCCACTTCTGATACTGCGTTGGGAGGTGCAGGCGACGACTTCATCGTGTCGGCGTCCGTGCCCAATGTAATTTCGAGCGTAGGCGCCTCCAGTTCATTTCCGGGCTTCGCGGGTCGCAACTTGCTCGACGGCGGAGTAGGCAATGACACGATCGTCGCTGCCTTCTCCAGCGATACGATGATCGGCGGCGATGGCAACGACAGCCTGAGCGGTACCTTTACTAATGCAGCCGGTGGAGATGGCAACGATAGTATCGATGCTACCAAGGCCTTTTTTGGTAATGCTACTGGTACTGCTTTGATTACTCTCGAAGGCGGGCTGGGCAACGATCTGTTAATTGGCTACACCAATCCTACTACTGGCAGCAGCTTCACCGTCACCAACCTCATGAACGGTAGCGAGGGAAGTGACACCATCATCTTTGGCAGCTCGCGCGATCGTGTGATTGGCAACGTTGCCGGTAACGACTTCATCTCCTACGCTAGCAGCGTCACCTTTACCGGCACAGTTGCCAACTTGATTACCGATACCTTAGGCAGCAACTTCATTATTGGTGGCAACGGCACTGATGTCATAACTACTGGTAACGGGGATGACATACTGTTCGGCGATACATCCAACACAACATTCGGGGACGATACCTTAAATGCTGGCGGCGGGAACGACACGATGCTGGGCGGCTTTGGGAACGACTATTTGATTGGCGGTGACGGTAACGACTCTCTCGGTGGGGGGCCTGGTACTGACACGCTGCTTGGTGGATCGGGTAATGACAGCTTCTACTACAACAACTTCGGCGAGGGCGGCACATTGGGTAGTGGGCCAGACCAAATCGGCGATTTTGTGGTCGGTCAAGACAAGTTTATCTTGCAATTCAACAGCTTCCCCGGATTGAGTGCCGTCGAAGGTACGAATCGACTTTCTTCGAGGTCGTTCTTGGTGCTTGAGAGCGGTGCTTACACTGGCCAGTTTGGTCCAGCCGGAGCGAGCGCGTCACAGCCGTTCCTCTTTTATGAAAATGGAACCGGACGACTAGGATTTGACTCGGACGGTACTGCTGGTCCTGACACAGGCGTTACGCTGGCAAATCTGAATGGCAGACCGAACGTGACGGCTGCTGACATTACCCTGATTTAATTTGGGTAAAAGTGGGTGGGGTCGATTCTGAAACATCGCCCTACCAACTCGAACAACTAATTGTGCTATGTTTCGAGCTGGGGATATCCATCCCTAGCTTTTTTATTGGCATGGGGAATTGGGCATCGGCAAAACAGGGAATTTACCAAAAAGCATCTTCGCCAAACAGCATCTTCGCCCTGCGTAGCGCAGGGATTGGGCCAAAAAGGAGAATCTGTAGGGGAGCGTTCACCCATGAATTTTACCACCCCTCAATAATTTTGATAAACCCGCCCCCAACTCAAAGACGATATAATTGACATATGAGTAAAAGTCGATTATTGTAGCCGACTAATATTCTATTTTGTCCTTCAAAAACAGTTATTAATAGTGAAACTGCCCAAGGGGTCATGTAGCAGATTTAGGCAATAAAATAGAATAATATTCTCTAAATCCGAATCATCAAGAAGGAAAAAATAAAGCTGTTTTGTTTGCCAGTAAGTTAGGCATTACCCTAAAAAATGCTGAAATGCTCAAACAGGCTTTAAAAGAAGCTGCTATCCACGAAGATGTTGTTATTCAAAAAAACAATGAATACGGAACACATTACAACATGAAATTCTTGCTGTTGAAAACCGAAGTAGGTGAATCTCTGATTCTAGCAGCTTGGATCGTCCGCTCAGGTGAAGTTTTCCCCAGATTAACAAGTTGTTATCCCCTCAAAAATTGAGGTAAAAACAATGAAAACAATTAAAGACCTAGATATTGTTGCTTTAACTGAAGATTTAGAAGTAACCCATTTTGAAACAAAACAAATCATTAAATTATATAAAGGACAAGTAGGAACAGTTGTGATGGAATTTGATGGCAGTGCTTTTGAGGTAAAATTTTCTCATCAAGATGGCACAACTTATGCAGTGGAAACAATTCCCGCCACAAAATTAATGCTTTTGCATTATGAATTACTAGAATCTGTAGGGGCGGTTCGCCGATGAATTTTGCCACGCACCCATAATGTTGATAAACCCGTTCCCACCCAACGAATAACCCCGATTAAGCATCGTCGCCCAACCGTTAAATTCAATTTTCGGAATTTAGGGCTGGGTGGGGGCGGGTTTATGAGATGGTTAGTTTTTGGCAATTATGGTTGGTAAAACCCGCCCATACATATTGGTACAAATGATTTAGGCTGATTATAAGAAAAATCCCGCAAACGATATGTTTGCGGGATTTAGTAGGCAGGAAAATTGTAGCGAATACAGTTACTAAGCTCGGTCTACAATTTCTTTTGCTTTATCTTTGAGGTCTTCTTTCAAGTGAATTGCTGATGCTTGGTCTTGCTTGGCTTGACCTTCTAATTTATCTTTCTGATTGCCTGTAACTTCGCTAACAGCTTCTTGGATTTTGCCTTCAATATTCTTTGCTGTTGCTTCGACTCTATTTTCAATGCTCATATTTTTTTATTCTAACTCTACAACTATTAATATAGGAGTTTAAAGTTGAGTCTGTATCCCTCTTTAGAGAGATTTGTTATTAGGTTTCTTTCTAAGTTAAAGGTTCCATGGGAATTTCCACAAGTTTATTTCGGGAGGAAAAACCGGATTTAATGCCGATCGCAGATTTCGGCACTTTAAACTTTTTCGCCAACAGCATGATTAATTCTTGATTCGCTTTACCCTCGACTGGCGGCGACTTGAGATGTATTGTGAGGCTGCCGTCGGGTTGCTCTTCGATGCTTTGCTGTTTGGAATGCGGTTTAACTTTGACGGTGAAAATAGTCACACTTCGACTTTCTCTGAATGTTCGATCTTAGTTCCCAAAACTTTCAGGAATTCAGCCAGCCAGTTAGGATGTGCTGGCCACGCGGGGGCGGTGACTAAATTGCCATCGACTACAGCTTCGGTAACTGGAACTTCTGTATATTTGCCGCCGGCCCGGAGTACGTCAGGGCTGCAAGCGGGGTATGCGGTGCAGCGTTTGCCTTCGAGTACGCCTGCGGCGGTTAGAACCTGTAAGCCGTGACAAATAGATGCGATCGGCTTTTTGCTGTTGGCAAAGTAGCGGGTAATTTGCAGCACTTGTTCGTTGAGGCGGATGTATTCTGGGGCGCGTCCTCCCGGGATAATCAAAGCGTCGTAGTCGGCCGGGTTGATTTCGTCAAAAGTCGCGTTTAAAGTGAAGTTGTGACCGGGTTTTTCGCTGTAGGTTTGATCGCCTTCAAAGTCGTGAATAGCGGTGCGAATTGTTTGGCCTGCCGCTTTGTCCGGGCAGATGGCGTGCACGGTGTGACCTACCATTTGCAGTGCTTGGAAGGGAACCATTACTTCGTAGTCTTCTACAAAGTCGCCGACTAGCATTAATATTTTTTTTGCTGTCATGTTTACAACTCCTGTTATTTTGATTTGGTTAAATAGGATTTCAAAAAAATGCGGGGCAGTTAAAAAGCTTGCCCCGCAAGCTATTCTGGAATCTAGAAACCGTTGCGTCCCCAAATGACCATTGAAATTGAGAAGGAGAACAGAACTAGCACCGAAACCCAACCGAGTGACAAAATATCCATAGCTATTTATTGAACAAACTGTACAAAGTGACTCCAAACCTTATGATAAGTCAATTTGAGCCATTTTAAGAATGAGGGCGCCGTGAAGGACTCGTCAAATTTTAGTGCCGCTGAACGGGTAGAATCTTTGAAGGCAGGGAGTGTTGCTGCTTTGTCTTGTTTGCTGGGTTTTGGGGCGATCGCCCTGGGTAATAGCTTAATTCTAGCGGATAGGTTGGATTCTCTGGCGAGTTTGCAGGTAAGGGAAATTGACCTGAATTTTGCCTTCAGAGGGACGATCGCACTTTTGGGCGGTTTTTTGTTCGGCGTGACTTACCGCTATGCGATTCGCCGAGATGTTAACCCGCAGCTTAAATCTGGTGCGGTGTTGGCTTTTGGGTTGGTGCGGGCTTTTGGACAATTGGATGCTGGATTGTTTTTTGATCCCGGGAAGATGCCCGCCCTACACGAGTTATTGCCGTTTGCGGTTCGCGGTGCCGAGAGTGTGGTATTGTTTGCGATCGCGGGTTTGGTTTTGGATTGGGCGATCGGGCGATCGTGGATTAAGCCTTTTGATTCTTGAGTGCCAAATCTTGCAGCATTTTTAGGAACAGGCAAGATGCCTGTTCCACAAATGTTCACTTTTCCTGTCGGGCGGGCGCAGCATTTTTAGGAACAGGCAAGATGCCTGTTTCACAAATGTTCAATTTAGATGGGAGACAGCTTATTTTTGCGCTAAACCCGCCACTAGAAAGTTAATACCTCAAATTCGGGATTGCCGTAAAGCATTTGCCTGTCTACAGCCGACAAAACTTTATTGTTAGCAGCATCAGAAACTAAACACTGACAAACTAGCTGTGCTACATCCGCCCGGTGAATAGTTCCAGCAACTAGACAATCTTCTGTTAAAATACCGTTGCCTGTTGCAGGTTCCGATTTGAGTCCGCCCGGACGAATCACTGTATAAATCATCCCGCTTGCTATCAAATGATTTTCGGCTTTTTCTTTCTCAATTAAGACCGGGCCCAAAGTTTCCAAAACTTGCGGTTGCAAAGCAGCGGCACTGTTACCGCTACCGATGGATGAAACTAAAATAAATTTTTGCACGCCTGCTTTGACAGCCGCCTCAATCAAGTTTTTGTTTCCCAAATAATCGGCTCTTTCTCCATCTTTTGGCAAGCCGCCAATTGTGCTGATTACGGCATGAATTGGATCGCCGCCAGCCATCGCAGCTTCCATAGCTGCTGCATCCAAAGCATCGCCAGTCACGACTTTGATGCCCATTGCTTCTAATTCGGTGCTGGTGGCGGGCGATCGCAAAAGTGCAGTTACTTGCATCTTTTGTGCTGTCAGACATTTCGCGATTTCTAAGCCGACTCCTCGACTAGCACCAGCTAAAAAAATGTGGAATTTCTCTGTCATATCAATTTTGATTTAAGGGTGCAAAAATTGGTTTATTTGACTGGGGATTATTATACAACAATTTTCTGTCAATTGGTTGTAAAGTAGTTTTTTTCTTTAAACGCAGAGGGCGCAGAGTACGCAGAGTAAGAGAGGGGAATGATTTGCAATTACCGATTGCCTATTTCCAATTTACGTTAGATTTTTTTGCCCACTATTATTACCCAAGATTGAGCTTCGCGCGGTAAGCTGGGGGGGCGATAGTAGTGATTGACAATGGCAAATCCCGCTTGTTCTAAACAAGGTGCTAAAGTATGATATTCCCATCCGGCAGTATAGCGTTTTCCCGTTGGTCGCTCGTCGTATCCCTCCCAATTTCCCCGGCACATTGACATGACAATTGCACCGTTAACAACTAAGGCTTTGTGCAAATCTTGCAGCACTTTCACCATCTCGTCGCTGGGAACGTGAATCAGGGAAGCATTGGCAAAAATACCGTCAAATTCTGCCTCTGGCAAGTCGAGATTCAGAAAAGATTGCTGCCAAACTTCGCATCCCGATAACTTCTTAGCTATTTTTACAAAAGCCGGAGTTGCATCTAAGCCTACAACTGTGTGTCCTTGGCTCTTGAACGCTACTAAATCTCGTCCCGGGCCGCATCCTATATCGAGAATTTTACCGGGATTGCGGGGCATAGCAGCCGTCAGTGCGGCTCGATTTTGAGATACGTCGTGATGCCAAGTTCCTTCTCGGAAAGATTCGGCAGTTAGCTGGTATTCTGCGATCGTAATTTCTTCGCGTTTGTCCACAATTCCCCCCCCTTGTATGATTTCAGATTTTAGATTTTAGATTTTAGATTGAAGAATGTTAACGGTAGAATAAGGGTTTATGGCTACAATCTAAGAACTTACGGATGACGCATTTGCTACGTCAGAATCCCGGTTTCTATCCGCCCATGCGTAAACGTAAAATATAGATATTGGGTAGGGACACGGCACGGCCGTGTCCTACTCTATTTCATCCGATAGAAAACTGGTATAAGAGTTAAACAGCCAGAGTTTTTTGTTCGGATTTGGTAACTGCTGAATCAACTTCTAAGAGAGAACCTTCGGGGGATTCGATCGCAAATCCCGCATCTCGAATCATCTCCCAATCTTGATGGGCAGCTTGTCCGGGAGTTGTCAGATAATCGCCAACAAAAATAGAATTAGCGGGGTAGAGTCCGAGAGGTTGCAGCGATCGCAAATGCACCTCCCGTCCCCCAGCAATCCGAATTTCTTGACTGGGAAGCAAAAATCGGAACAAACAGAGAATTCGCAAACATTGGCGGGGAGTTAACCTGTTCACATCTGCAAATGGCGTACCGGGAATCGGAATGAAAAAGTTGACCGGCACGCTAGTAACGCCCAACTTGCGAAGCGAAAGCGCTAAATCGATCGCATCATCATCCGATTCGCCCATCCCCAAAATTCCGCCGGAACAAGTTGTGATTCCCGCTGCTTTTACGTGTTCGACGGTTTCAACCCGATCGCCAAAAGTGTGAGTCGTGCAAATGTCCGAGTGATATGATTCGGAAGTATTGAGATTGTGATTTACGCGATCGACTCCAGCTTTAGCCAGCCGATGAGTTTGCTCCTCACTCAACAATCCCAAACAAGCGCAAATTTTCAGGTTATAATTTGCCTTCACAGTTTCAACAGCATCCAAAACGCGATCGAAAGTAGATGCGCTAGGTTGGCGGCCCGAAATCACCAAACAAAACGTACCTGCTTTTAAATCTGCGGCGCGTTGGGCGGCATCCAGAATTTTCTCCTTAGCTAAAAGCGGATATTTCTCAATTTCCGCAGTCGAAATTTTGGACTGAGAACAATAATGGCAATCTTCAGGACAAAGACCGCTTTGAGCATTTAACAAATAGTGCAGCCTGACTCGGTTTCCCCAGTAGTGGCGGCGCACCCGATAAGCTGCGTTTAGTTGTTCCAGCAAAACCTCATCCGGTGCGCGCAATACGGCTAAAGATTGCTCGCGAGAGAGACATTTGCCCGCCAGCGCGTCGTCAGCCAAATCGTTCCAATTGGGTAAATTCATTACTAAAATTAAAGGGTTTACAGAGTATCCAAAACCTGACGAATTACCCGATAAATCGATTCTAGTTCATCAGGAGAAATGCAGTAGGGAGGCATCAAGTAAAGCGTATTTCCCAAGGGGCGGAGCAAAAACCCCGCTTCGAGAAATTTGGCTTTCAATACAGGAGCGATGTCATTAAAATAACCGGAAACGCTTTCGGTTTTCACATCCATTGCTGCGATGGTGCCGCAAGTCCGAATCCGTTCGAGTTTAGGATGATTTCTCAGCCATTGATTCAGGTATTGGCGGTGCAATTTTTCCATCCCTTGATACACATTTGGGTTTTGCTCCAAAAGCTCCAAGGATGCTACACTCACCGCACAAGCTAAAGGATTTCCAGTGTAAGAATGACTGTGAAAAAAAGCTTTGTCCGGTTCATCTCGCCAGAAAGCTTGATAAATATCCTCCGATGCCATTGTGACAGCAATTGGCAAACAGCCGCCAGACAATCCTTTAGACAAACACAGGATATCCGGTGAAGTTCCAGATTTAATCGAGGCAAACAGTTCGCCCGTGCGCCCAAAACCCGTCATTACTTCATCGTAAATCAACAATACATTAAACTGGCGGGCAAGTTGTGCGAGATCCTGCAAAAACTCAGGGCGGCACATTCGCATTCCCCCGGCACCTTGCACCAAAGGTTCGATAAAGATTCCCGCATAGCCGCCCTGCTTTAAGAAAAACTCCAATTTCTCTAAACTCGCCGCCTCTTTGCTTTCCACCTCCTCATCGCCGTCAAAAGTCGCCGGAAAAGGAACAACATCCCCAGCAAACATTAAAGGTGCAAAAGATTCCCACCACAGCGAACTTCTGCCAGCAGACATCGCGCCCACAGTATCGCCGTGATAACCTCCCTCAAAACTAATAAAGCTAGTGCGGTTAGTTTCTCCGAGATTGCGCCAATATTGAAATGCCATTTTCAGAGCAACTTCAACAGCAGTCGAACCGTTATCAGAAAAGAAAATCCGCGTTAAAGAAGCAGGCGTATGAGTTAGCAATTTACTGGCAAGTTTCTCGGCCGGTTCGTGAGTAAATCCGGCAAAGATTACGTGTTCTAACTTTTGGGCTTGTTCGTAAAGAGCCTCAGCGAGAACCGGATGGCTGTGCCCGTGAACAGTAACCCACCAACTAGAAATGCAGTCGAGAATTTGCCGCCCATCTGCTAATTCCAGCACCGATCCTTTGCCGCGAATTACCTTCAGCGGCGGGGCAGCCGTTTTCATTTGCGTGAAGGGCTGCCAAATCGGTGAAGTAGAAGAATTCTGTTCGTGATTCGCCGTCATTTTTACCCATACAGCTAATATTAAGTCGCCTTTTAATATAGCAATATTTACTCACTTATGAACTTTTTATTTCTTCTTCTCTTCCTTCGCGTCTTCGCGGTTCGTTCAAAAAAAAATCTAGTTTGGTGTCGAGGGCGGCTGCCCTGCCACGTCAGCCGCCATACCACGTATTCGCGGGTGATGGTTAAAATTGTCAGTTACAATTTTCGGCCTTTGAGCAAATAAGTCGTCATAGATCCTTTGCCTTTAACATTAATTTTACCGCGCTTTTCCAACAAATACTTATCGCACAGCAACTCATAAGTTGAGTTGCTAACTTGAATTTTACCAGGAAGTCCCTGAGATTCCATGCGGCTTGCTGTATTCACAGCATCTCCCCACAAATCGTAAATAAACTTTTTAGTGCCGATGACACCTGCTACAACAGGGCCAGTATTAATGCCAATGCGGATATTGAGAGGTTTACCGCATTCGTCGCGGAATTTCATAATTTCTTGCTGCATTTCCAGGGCCATTTCGGCAATAGATTCGGCGTGATTTGTACAGGGAAGCGGCAAACCGCCTGCTACCATATAATTGTCGCCGATCGTCTTAATTTTTTCTAAGCCGTATTGTTCGCTTAAGCGATCGAAAGATGAAAATATTTTGTTAAGCAACTCGACTAATTCTTCAGGAGACGTGCGCGAAGATATTTCGGTAAAGCCCACAATATCAGCAAACAAAACCGTAACCTCGGCAAATCCGTCCGCAATATTGATCTGACCTTGTTTTAGGCGATCGGCAATCATTACCGGTAATATATTTAGTAATAAACGTTCCGACTTTTCTTGTTCGGCGCGCAATACTTCCTCAGCTTGTTTACGCTGGGCGATTTCCTTGTATACTCGGTGAAACATTTGATTGAATGCGACCATGAGTTCTCCCAACTCGTCATCACGCTTGACAGACAGAGAGTAGAAATCAGGTTGTTCTCGATCTTTGCTCAAAGCGTCTCCGGCAGCGATCAAGTCGTCGCGCAATCTCAAGAGAGGTGAAATTACTGTCACCCCTAAAAAAAACATAGTCACAGAAGTGACAAAGGCTGATATAATGATGACTAGAACGGCAATCCGCCCGATAAATGCGTAGAGTTCCGGTTGAACGGTGGAAGCATCGTGGCGAACAATTAAGATGTAATCGCCTCCAAAATGTCGCTCCGTCCAAGCAATATCGTAGCGCTTGCCATCGAAATTGTGACTGTAAACTATACGAGATCTTTTTAGTTGCTTTAAACTGATTTCTGGGGGTTCGCCAAGTGTATATATTAGTTGACCGTTAGCTTGGTAAATAGATAGTCCTAACACTACTTGAGAATCCTTAATAATATTTTTTACTTCTTCTTGCAAGAAAGTGCCATCGGAAATATCTTGTTGGAGCAAAAACTCTAGGGAATCAACAGTCGCCCGAGATACCTGTTCCAGTTGGCTTAAAAGTTCATTTTCTCGCCGAAAATAAGAGGGAACTAAAATAATTCCCTCTATGACAAGAATGCTAGCAAATACCCACAAAGCTATTTGCCTAGACAAGCGAGATTTGAAAAATTTCAAGAATGATAAAATCCGCGATAACATAAAACTTACTATTTTGCAAATGGCTAATGTAGGACATAAGAAAATAAATCCGGTTTCTCGTAATAAATTTTTGGTTTGTCAACGAAGCAACCGCGCAGAAACCGGGTTCTCACCTCCCCTGTGTAATTCCTGTAATTGTCAGCAGTCAAAAGCCAGCAGGCATTAACTGTTAGTTCTTGGCTAAGGGCTAACAACTAATGACTGATGACTCCGGACTAACTAGCAGACCCCTTCATAATATAATAAACAAATTAAACCGAAACTGCGCTGACTCGCCTGCCTGCAAGCAGATAAGTATTCATATCGCCCTTGCCTTTGATGTGGATAATTCCTCTGTCTTCAAACAGATACTTATTTCTCAAGATATCGTAAGTTGATTGTGTGACTTGAATCGCGCCGGCAAGCCCGTGGGATTCCATGCGGGATGCTGTATTGACGGCATCGCCCCAGAGGTCATAAATAAATTTTTTAGTGCCAATAACCCCTGCAATTGCAGGCCCGGTATTGATGCCGATGCGAATGTTCATTCCTGCATGATGTTTGGCATTAAATTTTGCTAATTCCTCCTGCATATCTAAAGCCATTTCCGCAATGCTTTCGGCGTGGTTGGTGCTGGGATTTGGCAAACCTCCCACTACCATGTAAGCATCTCCAATTGTTTTGATTTTTTCCAAGCCGTACTTTTCCGTTAAGCCATCGAAGGCTGAAAAAATTTCGTTGAGAAACTTGAGCAATTCTTCGGGAGAGATTTGTGCTGAAAGCACGGTAAAGCCTACGATATCCGCAAACAAAATCGTGACTTCTGCGAAGCCGTCAGCAATACTACTTTGACCGTTTTTTAGCTTGGCAGCAATGGATTCGGGTAAAATATTGAGCAGCAGGCGATCGCTCTTTTCCTGTTCTTTCAGCAATTCTACATTAGTTTCTTGCAATTGTGCCGTCCGTTCCCTGACGCGCTGTTCTAATTGTTTAGCATTTTGGCGCAACCTGCTGATAGATACACTTAAGCCTGTCACTCCTAAAACGGAAAGTCCTACTAACAGTAAAAACAGGTCTTTAAGTTCAGTTTTAGTATTGTGAGTTATGGTATCGAGAGGTTGAGTAATTTCTAAGATCCCCCGCACATCTCCCACTTTCCAATCAGTTTTAGGACTGTCACGGTGAGTATTATGACAGTTAACGCAGCTCGAACTTAGAATATCTGCTTCTGCATATCGAAAGGCTGGTTTGCCACGAAAGTCCTCACGTCGAAAAAACTTTTGTGTCGGATTTTGCGTCAAATACGTAATAGCTTGCTTTTCAAAATCGTCTCGGACTCCGCCTTCTTTTCTCCGCCAGGGAAACGGGTAGTTGCTGTAGAGACGAACTGATACTTCGGGATTTTTCTTGGTGATATGGTTGCCGAGTTCTATTAAGAAGGTGGCCGGTACGGGAACTGTTACTTTTGTCGGGTTGTAGTCGTGGGTAAAGTTAATTGTTTTAGCGGTGTTAAGAGGATTGACAACATCCGAACTGTAAAGGGTGCGGGCTTCTTTAATGGCTTGGGCATAAAGGGTGGCATTCTGGAGTGCTTGCGATGCAATTAAGGTGGAGGAAAGCTCAGACATATTTGCCATCGCTACTCCTACACCTACACAAAATAAAATTGTCACCGCAAGGAGAATTCGCTTGTAAATTAATTGGCTGATGGCAGCCCGAATTCGAGAAATCAACTGGCGCATGGTATCCTCAAGTGTGAGGTTTAATCTTGATTGGAATTTATGCACTACTAACATAACACTGCTTTTTCAGACTGTTTTGCTGGCGTCCGGGGTAAAGCAAGACTCTCTGAGTGCAACCGAGGGTTAATTATTGTTTACCGCGAGTGTTTCGCTGATCCGTAAGAATACGCATAACTTTATAGTGATTTTCTGTTGAGTGAAGTACAGATGCTCCGTTAAGGACACGGCAGTGCGGTGTCCCTACTTCACGCAATTTTTGCTTTATCTCGGTTAGGATAGCAATTGTAGTCTATGGTTGGCGATCGTGAATTCGGACTCTACTGTCTCACCTACGAACAAGGAAATTTTTCCGGGAGAAGTTTTCGTCAATACTGCCGATTTTGATAGCGGCATTCGGCGACTTTTACCTAAATATGACGAAATGCTGGATGTATTAGTAGGCTGCATTCCTAGCGCAAACCACCGCATTTTAGAACTCGGCTGCGGTACGGGGGAACTCACTTTAAAAGTTCTCAAACGCTACCCGTCTGCGGAAATAGTGGCTGTCGATTACTCGCCGCGAATGCTTGATTTTGCCCGCGCCAAAATAGAGTCGGCAGGATACGCAGCCCGGTGGACTGGCCTAGAAATGGATTTTGGAGAATGGGCGAACAATCCAAATTTCTCAGGCTTGGGCGATAACTTCAATGCTTGCATTTCGTCTCTGGCAATTCACCATCTTGAGGATGAGATGAAGTTGAAATTGTTTGAACGCACTCGCGAAAGTTTAAATGCTGGTGGCTGTTTTTGGAATGCCGATCCTCTTTTAGCAGAATCAGTAGCAATGAAAGATATTTATCAAGCGGCGCGAGAAGATTGGGCGCTAAATCAGGGGGAAACGTTAGCCGAAATTCGCGCAAATGTGGGGACGAGTGTCTCTTACGGCTATTCTAATCCCGATCGCCTAGCTACACTTTCGGCACAGTTGGAAATGCTGGTAAAAGCTAGATTTGACACTGTTGCAGTGCCTTGGAAATACTACGGTATGGCGGTGTTTGGGGGATTTGTTAATTGAAAAAAGCAGTCTGGCAGGCAGAACTTCTAGGGAGCATCCCGGTTTTGTAAATATCCGAATAAGTGTAAAATAGTTAAAATCAATAAAAGCGTCAAAAAAAGTCGAG
>NZ_JAUBPS010000132.1:0-6413 GCF_036700865.1 Microcoleus sp. S13C4 | reverse complement strand
TTAATAATTAAATGGGGTCGCAAAATCAAAAATAAGGGTAATGCTTGTATCACAGTTTAAATGTGCAACAGCTTACCTCTTGGGTGCTGAGTGCGATCGCACTGTTTACCCCAACTATAATCTCTCCACATCAAGCCAGTATGCACAGTCGAGAAATTGTCTCTCTGCTAGCCTTGCTCCCTACCGCCGATAGGCTAAGGCAAACCGATCGATTCCTGCTAAATCCGAAAATATCTGAACTTTGCCATAACTCCCGTGACTTTCCAGCATATCAGCTACCGCCTCAGCCTGTCCCGCCATCATCTCCACCAACCAAACTCCCCCGGATTCTAAATAATCGGGAGCCGTTTCTACCAAATGCCGGATGCAATCTAACCCGTCAAAACCGCCGTCTAAGGCCAGATGAGGTTCGTGCTTCAAAACTTCCGGTTGCAGGGTCAGCACCGTGCTGCTGGGGATGTAAGGCGGGTTAGACACCATCCCGCTAACGCGACCTTTGAGAAATGCTAAGGGTTCCCACCACAAACCTTGATAAAAATTAATTCGCGATGCAAAACCCAAATTCTCAGCATTCAGTCGAGCAACTGCCAAAGCTTCCGAACTGCAATCTACCGCATAAACCCTAGCATTTGTCAACGCACAAGCCAAGCCGATCGCGATCGCCCCGCTGCCCGTCCCCAAATCCACCCAATGCGATTTGGCCAATTCTTCCCCCCGAAACTCGGAGAAGTTTAAATCTTCTCCCCCCCTTAGTAAGGGGGGGTTGGGGGGGGTAGATTTTTGATTGATATTTTCTGCTTCTAAACGGCTTTTAACAGCTTCTACAGCCAAATCGATCAGCAATTCCGTTTCAGGACGCGGAATTAGCACCGCCGGCGTTACTTTGAGCGAAAAATGCCGCCAATGTGCAACTCCCGTTAAATACTGCACCGGCACCCGTTCCTGCAAGCGCCCCTGCCACAATTGAGCAAGCTCAGATAAAGACAACTTTAATTCAATTTTTGGCAAATCTTTAAACGACTCCAAACGCAGAGCCAACCTATCCAAACCGGCCAGCTCTTGCAGCAGCCAGTCAATTTCTGCTAGGGGAATGTCAGAGGCGATCGCCTCGGTTTTAGCTTGATTCGCCCATTCCCAAAGCTCTAAACCCGAAACAAACATAAGGCTTTGTAATAATTGCTAATTGCTAATTCCTAATTGTTAATTGCTAATTGCTAATTCATTAATTAGTAGGTTGAGTCGAGAAACCCAACCTACTAATTAATGACTGATAACTGATGACTAATGACTGATGACTGCTGGCTAACTATTAGCGATTCTGTCGAGCTGGAGCCGGAGCTGGAGCCGGCCGAGCTGGAGCCGGAGCAGGAGCCGGCCGAGCTGGAGCCGGAGCAACCTGTGGATTTTGGCCCGCACCGGCAGGTTGGAGCGATCGCACAAATTCTAGCGACTCCCGCGACGGAATCAAAATCATTTGGGTCAAAAACGGGTCGTTCTCAGTACGCAAAGCTTCCAAAACGCTCTCCAAGTTCACCACCTCAATCTTAATTGTGGCTGTCACGTTGGGCTGCTGCTGCTTAAAACGATCGACCATTCCCTGCAAATCCTCCTTGTTAAAAAACAAGGGAATCACCTCTTGCTGACCCCGCTGAATCGTCAAATAACCATTTTCCGGGCCGCCTCTGGCCAAAAACAGAGGTACACCGTTGAACTCGTTAACTTGTTGACCAGTCTGCTGAAGTACAGTTTTAGCCGACTGCACCTGCACCGGAGCCGGAACGAAAGCAAATTGCACCTCCTCCGGCTTGCCTTTATTTGCTTGAGTGATCTGATAAATTTCCCCCAGCGACACGGGCATCACGCGCACCGAGGCCGCCAACTGAGGATTTCTGGTTTTCAGTTGATCCACAAAAGCTTGAGCATCTTTCTGGCTGATGAAAATTCCCGCCACGGAAGCATTGCCAGTTTGACCCTGACCCTGCTTGGGAACAGAAGCGATCAGGGGCGCACCCTGAGCGTCTGTAATCGTAAATACTGGCACTGATCGCAATTTTTCCAAAATTTGCGGCTCCGGCAGTGCCAGTGCAGACATCTTGCCAATGGGGGAGGGGCCCAGCAGAGTGCTGCCGACAATTCCCAATATTGCGCCCAAACGAACTAATGATTTCATGTTTTTTCCATCAGGAGCGATCCTGAAACACATTAACGCAAAGACTGGCGACTTAACACGATCGGCAAAAACTGCCTCAATTTGTTTTCATTTTGACGAAATGTAAACATCTGAGACAGTTCTGCTTCAATCTATTATTTAACATTGTGCGATCGGGATGACAGGATTTGAACCTGCGACATCCTGCTCCCAAAGCAGGCGCGCTACCAAGCTGCGCTACATCCCGGTGTTATAGTTAGCTAACCTCTAACCATTAACACACAAAACCGCTTGCTTGTCAAGCTTTATTAAATATTTAGCTCTCGATGCAGCTAGGGCGAAGTTTTTTTCCGGTTGTGCGGTTTGACCCCACCCAAAAACCTATACCAGCCCCTGACTCCTATCGTGATCGGCTCACAATTTTAAACCCTTCGACAAGCTCAGGGCAACGCCCTAGTTCAAGCTCCCAGATTCATGTGTGGAATAAATCTCAAATCTCAAATAGTTTCTTCGACTCAGGGCGACTTGACGGCTCGACTGAGTGCCGATCGTCTCGCCGCAGTCTCAAATCTCAAATCGACTGACAATACTTGCACAGCTTCATAACGGCCCTGATGCCGAGATACATCCCAGCCTAACTGACCACAGCGCACAGGTGCATTCAGTGTTGTCAGCGTCAATATTGTATTGTATATCCTCAACAAATCAACGCCGACCTGCACCTGGCTCGCTAATCTGGATACCAAAACATACCTTTAATCCCCTCTGGATCGGACATAAAGCCCAAATTGCGGTAAAAATCCACCACTTGAGGGTCAGCAAATAAGGTAATGTTGCTGATATCTTCACTGCGGAGTTTTTTAATGATGTATTTCATCAGTGCCTTGCCCATGCCTTTGCCCTGGTAGTCGGGATGAACTACCACATCCCAAAGCGTGGCATTAAAAGCATGGTCTGAAGTCGCTCTGGCGAAACCCACCAGCCGTCGCTGGCTGCCCCGCATCTCCCACATAGAGACGACTAGGAAGCTGTGCACAATAGCTTTTTTGACTTTACGCAGGGGACGGCGGGACCAACCCACTGCATTACAAAGTTCTTCGAGTTCGTAGAGGTCAATGTCCCGATCGCAACTGAAAAAGATGCGAGCGTTGCCGCTGGCGGGCTTGCGAAACGTTGGGGAAAGCGGATCGCCTAACCCAACAGCCACATCTTCCTCAAAATCCGCTGTTTGGGGTACAGAGGCAGACTCAGAACTACTAAATAAGTTTTTCCAAAAACCCATGCAGGCGCGGTTAAGGTAGTAGAAGTTGGACGACGAGAAAGAGAACCCGACAGATAAACCCACTCCGATAGGCGTAGGATCAATTGCCGGTAGCCTCTTGAGGAACAGTTTACGGTACACTCATCTTACGCCGAAAACAGCGATTTGTCGTCCAACATTGAGTCTGCGCTTTTTTGATTCTGTCAAGTTTGGTAGAACTGTTTTGCTAGCCAGTGCCCGGACAACCCGCTTTTAAGGTAAAATTTGTTGCCGAACCAGGACAGAGGCATTTTGGGAAATGCTTCTTTTGAGTGCCGCCGATCGCGCCGGAACTTATACCCTTGGCGGGAAATACCATTGGAATGGCGCAACGGTGACATTCTCGTGATAAGTTCTCAGACAGATTTGACTTTTGCTTTTAGTGAGGAGACGGGCACAATTTAAGTCGAATCGTCGAATCGAAAATCCCATTGCCATAAGGCATGGAAGAGTCAATACCTAGTATATCTCCCGCACCTTCTCCTCAATTATGGCTTCGGGTTTAAAACCATCTACACTAGAACTTCTCAAGCGCTTTAACCGAGCGTTTCCGCAGTTTTATGAGCAATTTGTCAGCAGCGAAATCCAGTTGCAAAACCTCAAATTAGCTTACCAGCTTTACAAAACTCGGCAAGCAGTCATCGAAATCCGAGCCGAAGGTAACAAAAGTGCCCTGCATTTTGCTTACCGGAACCAGTCTTTTCTATTGAGCGATATTTTTGGAGTGCTCGCGGCCTACGGACTCACGATTCACAGTCTGAGTCTGTACGGTCAAATTTACCCGCCCATGCTGGTATTTATCAAATTGGTCGTATCTCGCGGTGGCAAGGTACTGGCAGATAAAACAGCAGAAAACGTCTGTAGAGCCGTTCGAGAGGCCTTAGCAGGGCATTTTGAGGTTGAAGAGATGTTGGCGGTGGAATTTAATTTAGACGCGGGTTTGGAAGATGTGGCAACTGAATTCTACGTCGATCCGGTTTTCCACTTGCCAGCTTTACTGATTGAAGCAGATAATCAACCTGGACTTTTTTACAAAGTTATGTATGCCATCTGGCAAGAGGATTTGTTGGTCGTAAATGCTAATTTGCTGGTTTGGCGGGGGCGAACTCGCCTAATTCTCTACTTGTTGGGGCCCAATGAAAGTTTAATTCCCGAGTATTTGGGGCAGAAAATCGCTGAGGGGGTGCGACAAAGACTGCTGGGCGAGCGATTTTAGGGCGATCGGATCGGCCGATCGCTAAATAACTAGATTTCTCTAAGTAGACATTAGTTTGCAGAAGTTTTCCAGTGAGATAGGATAAAAAGCTCGGCAAAATTGTTCGTACAAATGAGTGTAGATAGCGGTTTTCATAAACATGGGACACGCCCAAACGATGTTGCCAAGCTTTTTAAGTTTGATGGGGTAATTTATCTACAAAATAACCGCCCTAATAGAAAAGATGTGCCAGATAAATAGGGTAGTTTAACCAGCAATATAACAATCCTTGCAGGAGTTGTAAATTTTTTACCCCACCCCAACCCTCCCCGGACCCGCTGTGAGTCCGTAAGAAATTCACAAATGATGCGAGGATTGCTACAGCACTTTGCTTAACCATGAGGTACAATATTAGAGGTGGTAAGAAAGAGAAAAATGAAACCCTACTCCCTAGATATACGTCAAAAGATTATTAACACTTACGAAGCAGGTAACACCTCTATTCGGAAAGTAAGTAGTTAAACAAAATTAATTACCTAAACAACTAATATGATATGATAAAGTATTAAGTTGTACTTAAAGAGGTTTTATATGTTTTCACTTCGAGATATTAATCCACTTTCCTTGAAATTGCTAAACCGAATTTATCGCGAAAGTAGACATCATCAAGTGCGTCAAAGAGCACACTTTTTAATCTTAGTTTCACAAGGTATCAAAAATAAAAACTTGATGAATACTTTTCAAGTTAGTTATAAGACTATGTATAACTGGTTGAATCGATGGGAACATGAGGGAATGCTCGGATTATATAATAAACCAGGTAGAGGCAGAAAAGAAACATTTAATTCCGCACAATCCGAGCAAATTAGAGACTGGGTAAAATTGCAACCAAAACAATTAAAACAAGTAGTACAAAAAATCAAAAAAGAATGGTCTGTTAATATAAGTACGTAAACAATTAAGAGAATAATTAAAAAAAAAGGATGAGTTGGCATAGGATGCGCCGAGGTGTTGGCGGCAAGCCAGACCCCATAGAATACAAGGAAAAAAAAGAAAAATGGTCAGAATTAAAACAATTAGAAGATGAGGGGAAAAGTGATTTATACTATTTGGATGAATCCGGATTTTGTGGCATTCCTTGTGTTCCTTATGGATGGCAAGATATTGGTGAATATTTGTCAATTGATAGTCGTAGAACTAAGCGTTTAAAGGTCTTGGGAATCATGAATCGGCAAAACAACCTTCATGCTTATGTTTCAGAGCAGACTATTAATTCTGATGTAATCCTGGGGGGGTGACAAAGAGGTCTACGAGATAGACTGTATAAGGGTTGCAGCCCGCATACCTTGTTGGTAAAAGCGGCGTTTAGAAGGAGTTAACTTGCGTTTACTGTTCTACCTCGTCAGAATATTGTTCGAGATAATTCACCCACTTTTCTCCATCTAAACCTACACCAAATGTACTCCGTCTTCGATATCTTTTTTTAGGTTCTTTGCGGCGAGATACATATTTTTGCACCTGCTTTTTCCTCATTTCATTGCCTTGAAATATTCCCGAACTGTAGGCGAGCGTCATGAGCAAAATCATCTTAATAAGTCGGTCTCCTTTTAAGCTAGTTCCTTCAAGATCGTAGCCTCCCGTTTTACAATCTCGAAACATTTCTTCAATGCCCATCCGTTGCTTGTAAGCATCGATAGCTGCCGGCAATGACCCTAAATCTGTGAGTATAAACCACGCTTCATCAACCTTCCATCCCCCGTAGTTCCTTT